>CAYMSE010000119.1:0-8286 GCA_964392935.1 uncultured Oleiharenicola sp. | reverse complement strand
GGCCGGGCCGGTGATTGCGGTTGCCCTGCAGCAGTTCGGCGTCGGAGAGTGCACGGCCGACGAGCTCGCGCAGGGCTGCGTGGGGGCGACTCAGTGGGCCACCATGGCCCTCACGATCTTCGGCGGCATCATCGCCTGGATCGGCCGCCGGCGAGCCGAGAAGTCGCACAGTGCAGCACTTGAGCAGGCGCAGCAGTCTATTGCCGGCGACAAAGCGCAGTAATCCATGGTCTCCCTCGAGCACGCAATGGACTGGGTGGTGGCCGCCATCGGGGCTGTCGTTGGGTGGCTGATCACCCAATGGAACAAGCTCCGCGGTGAGGTTCGGGCGAACGAGAAGGCGATCGGCGATCTGACTACCCGCACGGCCGTGCTCGAGGCGAGATTCGACGCGCTGCCGGAAGCCCTACGCGAGATCAAGAACGAGCTCGTCGGTTTGCGGCAGGACTTCACCGAAGAGATGCGCGCGCTGCACGGTCGCGTGGACCAGAAGGCGGATCGTTGACGGGCACTAGTCTAGTTCCGCAAGCGCCAAGCCGGCCAGCGTCGGGCACGGGCCTATTGGACAGTTGCAGATCGCCTTCACCAGCCGTTCGTTCTCTTCTTTCAGTCCGTTGATGGCGGAGAGAAGTGCGGCGCGGGCTTTGTCTTCTGCTTCGATGTCATACCTCGCCAGGGCTGGGGATCTGGCGTTGACGCCGACCCAGCGCGACGCTTTCTGCACATCGTCAATCAAAGCCTCGTAGTCCGGCTGTTCAGTCTGTGCGCTCACGGTTGTTTCCCCTCCGCCGCCTCAACGAAGGCGCGAGCGTCGATGATTATCTGTTGGAGACGCAATAGCGAAGTCATATGAAGCCCAGCGTGATCCTCGAGCTGCCATTCCAATAACCGTTTCAGCAGCGCCGTAGCCATTGAGAGCTGGTCCGCAGCTTCTTTGCAGTCCATCGCCATGCATGTCTCATTGACGCACGCATCGCGATCCGTAGGCGATCCCCATGCCGTCCAATTGCGCAACAGTCGCTCGGTCAGGTCGCTCATCCCCGCTCCTTCTCGGCCGGCAGAGGCCACGGAATTGTAAACCATGCATGCACATGTGGCGTGATGTCATCCCTGGACTCGTTCTGAAACTCGGCGTCCTCACCTTCAATCACGGAGCACCACGCGAGTGACCACCTCAATCTATTGGGTCCATAGCTGACGGCGCAGTAGCAACTCTCTTTGGGCAGTTCGCTCACTGGCACCCACTGGTAGCGCGCGAGCAATTCGCGATATTCGATCTCCGCCTTGCGCACCGCTTCGAGCCCGTCTTTGCGTAGCCGCTCGTTCTCGCGCTCAAGGGCGGCGATGCGTGATCGCGCGTCTAGTCCAAGCGCCTGCAATTCAGCGACGGTTTTGTCATCGGCGCCGTTGCTAGCCCAGAACATGCCAACGACGATATTTTTCGTGTGCTCGTTCTCTTCCTTCAACCGCGCGAAGGCGGCGAGAAGTGCGGCGCGCTTATCAGCCACGAGAGAGGATGCGGCTAGCAAATCGTCTGAACATTCCCGATCAACACAGGCTGACTCTAGGTCGTCCACCAGCGCCTCCACGTCGTTGGGGGCCGGAGGGGCGGTGTTTTCCGGAGTCTGATGTTTCGGCTCCGTCTGCTGCGGTCGTTCTTGCGTCATGGCTTCCCCCATTTCATCTCGGCGGCGCGTTGAACAGAGTCCTGATCTGCCGCGCCTTGGAAGTATTGCTGCTTGCCCCACTTGCGGATCGCAGCTGCGAGATCGGCGCGGGCTCTGTTTTGCGTTGCCGCATCAGCGACGTTCGCCGCACGATGGTAAGCATCCATCGCCTTTGTGATCTCTTCCGGCAGAGCGGTGGGGATGGTCATGGCTTGCGTCCTAGTCGAAGCATTCGATTCTCCGCGCGCAACTTCACTATCTCCGCGTGCGCTCGATCCATCACGCGCCAGAAACCTTCGTGCCAGCGTTTCGGCATCTCTTTGCCGGGCGACATCATTCGCAGCGTGTTGATGTGGAACAGTACGTCGTCAGCCTGTTCGTCAGGATTCAGGTCGTGGCTCACGGCTTCCCGCTCCGAAGGGCGCGGGCACGGTCGAGCCAGCTGGCCTCCGACGTCCCACGGTCGTTGTTGATCGACAGAAGGTAGTCGAGTCGCTGTATCTCGGAGTCCACCAGCGCCCTCAATTCCGCCAGCTCGCGGTCCTTGGCGGCGAGTTCGTCGGCTGTCGATTCGAGATAATACGTTGTCGTAGCTTTGGGCCATGTCTTGCGGTAGGACGCTGCTTGCTCTCGCAACCACTGCTCGTTCGTCACACCCTCTCCTCCGAGCGGCTTGGCGCTCATACCTGAACCTCTGCGCGGCAGAACCCCAGAAGGTCCTCGATGTCACCCGCATCGAAAACCCGCTCCCCGCTGCTCAATTGATAGCAGCGCAGCCTAACTCCCGCGATGTCGAGCACCCCCGAATGGGTGACGTACGGCAAGCCATCGCGAAGCGCCTCATCCGAGATTGGCTCGGCCGATGCGGTCCACTCGATGCCGTCCAGCATCATCTCAATCGGCGGCCTGCTCACGCTCTCACCTTCCTCGTGCTCATCGCGTTTCCCTCACTTGATCCACCGGCAGCGAAAGCGCCTCGTCGTCTTCCTCGCGCAACCACTGCTCGTTCGTCATCGTCTCCCCTCCGAGCGGCTTGGCGCTCATCTAGCAGCTCTCGCATTTGTCTGCGTACTTGCCGCACGACATGCAGTACGCAGGCTGTGGCACTGATCTGTCGATCAAGTCTGCTGCCTCGCGGAGTTCTGTTGCCAACTCTCCGAATGGATACTGCTGACGCGCAGCCAACGCTCGCAGTCCTGCCGCCAACCATTGCGGCGTGTGTTTAGGCTTCTCGCTCATTCGTCCTGCCTCTTGGTCATGGGGGAGACGGTCATGGGACGCATCGCAGTTGACGCTGAGCGTTCGCGCACGCCGGATTCAGGTACAGCACTTCGGTCCTGGCTCTGGCTCCGTCCGCCAATGCGGTCGTTTCGACTCGCAGCCAATCCATACAGCCGCTCGTACAACGCGTTCGGATAGGTGCTGAGCACGACCATGCCAGAGCATGCGCGTAGCGTCTCCGCAAGCTGCTCGTGGTCCTCGGTGGACATTTCCACCTCGTATGCCGCATTGCCGCGCTCCATGTTACGGGTCTCGTGGGGATAGGGCGGGTCCACGTAGTGCAGCGTCTCGGGGCCGTCGTGCGTCTCGATGATCTGTGCAGCCGGCCGGTTCTCGATCACGACGCCCCTCAACCGCTCGGTGAATCCTCGAATGTGATCGGGGTAATTCACCCAGTCGTGCGCTGGCGTGGTATTTGAGCGGTTGGAGTTTGCCCTGAACCCGGTCGAGTAATTGCCGTTCGTGCTCGCGGATCCGAACCCGGCGAAGCTGCGCAGGATCGCACGCCTGGCGCGTTCCACTGCGTCAACGCTTTCGTCTGGCCATTCCGCTTCGAACTCGTCTCGAGCGAACGGCGTCAGCCTCAGTGCGCGTTCTAGCTGCTCCGCCATCGCCGGATCGCGGGCAACACGGAACACGTTCACCACGACGCTCCATCGGTCGTTGTAAATCTCGGCGAAGCTCCGTGGCTTCCTCAAGAGTACCGAAGCCGCGCCGCCGAACGGCTCGACGTAGACCCGATGCGTAGGAAAGTGCTCGATGATCCACGGCGCCAGGCGCCACTTGCCGCCGTGATAGCGCAGAATCGGCCGTGTCAGTTCGGCGCTCACGGCTTCCAATACCTCTCGCCGTCGCACGCAGTCACGCGCCCCGCAGAGGCGTTGCCACACGGTTGATTTGGCGTTTCGACGGATGCGGATTGCGAGTGCGCGCGCGACGTTACATCGCAGGCGGCTGGCCGCTTAGGAGGCGGATGTTCTCTCCACTGAACTACCGGAGCGACGTTCTGAATCATGCGCTTAAGTGTTTCCGAAAAACAACGCATTCCAATAACCGAGGTAGTTTCCAATACCGCGCTCAGAGAGCGTGCCTGGCGCCACCGCGAATCCGGCGCCGCTTCCCTTGGCACAGGTCACTTATATGCCCCTCGGAAAGGCCAAACTGCACCTTTAGTTCGCGCAGCAACTTGCCTGTTCGGCGCAGGCGGATGATTTCTTCTACCTGCTCGTCGGTCACCTTGGCCGCAGGATTTCGAATCCCAGCCGTAACGGTGCCGTGTAGGCGTTTGTCAGCATGGTTGTTGGCAATGGTGTCCCATCGCAGATTCTCAACGCGGTTATCTGTTCGCACACCGTTGTTGTGACAGCAAACCATTCCCTCTGGAGCTGGGCCTACAAAAGCCTGCAGCACTAATCTGTGTATCAGGCACCGGATGCTTTTGCCGTCCTTCCGGAAGTTCACGGCCATGTAGCCGTTCGTGCAAACTTGGAGGACGAACAATTTTCCTCGCAGCGGTTGACCAGCGACGGTGACTCTCGCGACTGATCGCACGCGTCCAATGTTCGAGACTTCGTAAAGTCCCTCGAACCCCGGCGCCCATTTCCATAGTTCACTCATCGAAGTGGCTCGACCTTGCGCGGCTTGCGGATGTAATACTTTTCCGTGATCGCCCTAGTGGTATGCCCGAGACGGCTCGACGCTCTAGAGCCGTCTGCATCGTCACTGGCGCTCTTCGCCCGGAGATCATGGAAATTGAACGACGTCGCGATCTCGCCAGCGTCGAGCGCCGCCTTCCTTGCCCGCTTCCACACCACCGAGAACCCGTCGCCCGTGTAGCGCTTGCCGCCGCGGTTGCAGATCAGGTGCCGGCGGACGCGCGGGGGGAGGGCCCAGCCGCGGTCGACGGCGGCCTTGAGCTCGGATGTCCAGTTGAACGTCAGCTCGACGCCCGTCTTCCCCGTCGAGACCGTCAGCCCATCCTCGCCGCACGCGTCGCGGTCGATGCGCAGGATGTCCTCGCGGCGCAGCCCCGTGAGCAGCGCCACGTCCATCGCGACCTGGATCATCGGCGGGCAGCGCTTGCGCACGGCCTCGAACTCGGCATCTGTCGGGTAGCGCTTCCTGCGCGGCTGCGGCGGGCGCTTCACCCCGCGGCAAGGGTTCGTCTCGACGATGCCCCACTCGCAGGCCCACGAGAACAGGTGAGACAGCACCATCAACGCCTTGAGCGCGAGCTGGGGCCGGCCCCACTCCTGACCCTTCCGCTGGCCTATACGGTCGCGTAGCTGCCTCACGTGCGCCCCGGTGAGGTCTCCGGGCGCCATTGCCCCTGCCGCCGCCCGGATGCGCTTCAGGTGCGCTATACGGCCCTTCTGCTCCTTCTGGCGGTAGCTCGGCAGGACTTCCCGCACGTAGCGGTCGATCAGGTCGCCGATCGTCTGGACCGGCCCCACGTCCACGAGATCGGCCAGGCCGCGGTACATCTCGCCCTCGGACTTCCCCAGCCGGATCCACTTCCCCGCGTGGTCCACGAAGTAGTAGGAGCCGTGGCGGAGGTAGACGCGACGGGGCAGGTGCCGATCTTTTGTGCGTGGCCGGCTCATGGCGCTTTCTAGCCCACCCTGTCGAGCGCGGCAAGGTCCAGAGCCGCCGTCCGCTGCTGCCTGGACGCCCCAGCCTGCCGGGATTCGTAGTGCGCCCTCGACACCGCCGGCCGCCCGTCCGCGCGCACGTCGAAGCTGTAGCCGTTCCGAGCCAGCCAGCGGCACTGTAGAGAGGGCTTCACGTAGCCGGTAATCTCGCGAAGCTCGGATTGGGTAAGGATCATTTCGGCAGCACCGCGTAGACGCGCAGCTGCTTGGCGCTGTCATCCCATCGGCCCACAAGCGCGGCATCGAACAAAGCCGCGGCAGCGAGCTTGCCGTTCGCGGTGTCGTGCAAGCTGGTGAGCGTCAGCAGATACACGCCGCCCGGATAGTCCGTGCGCCATCGGTTGATCCGCGCAGCCTGTTCGTTCTCGAGCTGCTGAACGCGCTTCTTGAGGCGACGCGCTTCCCGTTGGCTAATCTTCATGGTCCTACTCCTGAAGGATCTCGGCGCCGACACTGCTGGCCGCTGATGCGGAGGTAGCCGCACGGGGGGTGCGGCTGTTGGCGTCGACGCCGAGAATTTGAGTCCAGAACTGGCACGCGGGCGCGCTCTTGCGGATGTCGGTGCCGGCGCCGTGTGTGTCCCGAACGAGCCGGCACTTGAAGCCGGCGCCGTACCTGCGCGGCCGGTAGAAGTTCGCGCACGAGCCGCACGTCTCACCCTGCGGTCCCTCGCCAGGCCGGCCCGCGTAGCCAGCACTGAGCTTGCGCAGGGGAGGATCGCCGAGCAGGTCCAGATTCGCACTCATGCTAGCTCTGATGATCCGCGACGGTCCCATCCGGCTCCGTCTGCGCGGCTTCTGCTGTGATCTTCCAGGTCGTTGACGAGTCACGCCCATAGTTCACGATCTGTTCGACGCCGATCAAGAACTTGTCGCCGTCGACAAACTTGGTGCGCAGATACATCGCGACGGCCTCTTCGATCTCAGCTTTGCCCAATTCGATCTTCATGCGTTGTGCTCCGTTGAAAGATGGAGGCGGCAGGCCGGTCCTCGCCGGTTTCCCCTGTCCCTTGCGGGTTCAAAACAGGGACCGCCCCGCTGGGTTATTCAGAACGGAATGTCGTCGTCGAAGTCCTCCGGCGCGTCTCCGGCCGGCGCTTCAGCCGCCGCCGGCCTGTCAGTCTTCTCGGTGGCGCCGCCGTCCTTCTTGCCGCCGAGCATCTGCATCCACTCGGCGACGATCTCCGAGCGGTAGCGCTTCTGGCCGTCCTTCTCCCACGACTGCGTGCGGAAGCGGCCGGAGATGAACACCTGCGAGCCTTTGCGCAGGTACTCCGCGGCGACCTCGGCGAGCTTGCCGAAGAACACGACGGGCACCCATTCGGTGCCTTCCTTGTCCTTGGTCTTCCAGCCGACGGCGATGCTGATGTTCGTCACCGCACCGCCGCTCGGGAGATACCGGGTCTCCGGGTCTTTGCCGAGACGGCCGATAAATGAACACGAGTTCAAATCATGGGACATAGGTTCTCCGACGCTTGTTTGCCTGCTGTTGCTTGCGGGTCGCCCACCGACAATTTCCCGGCTCGTAGTTGCCGTCGTTGTCGGGGAATCGGTCTAACGACGTTCCTTCAGGACGCGGACCCATGTCCGAAAGGAAGTTCTCGAAACTGTTGGCCCAGCGCGCGCATACAGATATGCCGCGCCCGCCGTAGTTCTTCCACGCCTTCAGTCTCTTGTTCGTGCAGCGGTTCTTCATCGCTTGCCACGAGCGATACTCAGGTGACTCAGCTCCCCGCCTTGCGTGGCCGTGCACGGTTTCCGGCCCAACGATGCTGCCAATGACCGCGCATTTCTCCTGACGCAAGCACCCACATGAGCGCGTGGACCCGCATCGAAGATTGCTCAACGTCACGAGCCGGCGCCGGCCGCATTCACACAAGCACAGCCAGATCGCTCGGCCCCGTCTTGTGCTCCCAGATCGGCGCAGGGCGGTCAGCCTGCCGAACCTGTGGCCAGATATGTCGAGCGGAGCGCTCATGGATGTCAGGTTCCTTGTGCGCCGCCGAAGCGGACGACGTTGGTTCGGAGCGCGGCCTTGGCCGCAGCCTTCGCGCGTGATTGCCATGCTCGGTTGACATGCGCGGTCCACCATCGCTCCCGCAGAGCGTCAGAGCGCGGGTCGCCGAAGTCGGCCCGCACCTTCAGCGTGTCCGGGATGATCGGTTTCTGTACGCGGCGCATGGCTTCCTCGGCTGCGCGGCGTTGTTCGTCGGTGAAGGGTTTCATGGCGATCAGGCCGCTGCGTCCGCTGGCGGATCGACGATCACGACTTCTTCGGCGGGCGGCTCGATGCCGTAACCGTGCCCTCGCGTTTCGAGCCACAGCGCGTTGCGCGCCGCCTGCAATTCGTCGAGAGGCTTCGAGCTGACCGCAGTCCACGAGCGCGTGCCGAACAGCCGCTCGAGCATGTCACCCTTGGCGGCCTTTGCTTCCTTGTCCTGCCCCGGCCAGTAGCGGACCATCTCGGCCTCGATCTCTTCGAGCGCGATGGTCCTGGCGGTCTCCCGATACTTCCACGCGCTGTCGTTGCCCTCATCGGTGAAGAGACTCGCGTTGTCTCGAGTCGTGTCTACCGTGACGCCGGCCCCGCCGATCGTGAGCGACGCGATATGCGGCAGGAAGTCCGCGAACTTCGGGTTCTTGAACTCCTTGCCGTCGAGCTTCGTCGAGCGATCCTTCAACACCGTG
>CAYMSE010000118.1:0-7008 GCA_964392935.1 uncultured Oleiharenicola sp. | reverse complement strand
GGCCGATGAACTCAACGCGGTGTTGGGAAATTCCGCCATAGCGGGCGTGAGCAACACCGAAGCGGCGCTTGCCGATGTCGTCGTTCTTACCGTTCCTTATTCAGCTCAGCGCGAGGTCGCGCTCGCAGTGCGCGACCAGCTTTCCGGAAAAATCCTTGTCGACGTCACCGCGCCGCTTAGGCCGCCCAAAGTTTCGGTTGCGAGCCTTCCGGAGGGGGGCTCAGCCTGCGTGGCGTTACAAAAGGCGCTTGGCGATGCGGTGCGGGTCGTCTCTGCGTTCCAGAACATTTCGGCGCACCATTTGCGCGACCTCGATCATGTTATCGATTGCGATGTTCTGGTGACCTCAGATGACGATGCGGCCGCTGAGTTCGTCGTCGGTCTTTGCGCCGAAGCCGGGATGCGTGGCTGGAATGCCGGTCTCCTCGCCAATTCCGCCGCCGCCGAAGCGATGACATCTCTGTTGATCGCAATCAACCGGCGCTACAAAGCGCTAAGTTCTGGTCTGCGCATTACGGGCGTGTCGGCGCATGAGATGCATCCGCGCGTCCGGTCTCAATGACTATGCGACGCTCCGTTCCCGTAGGTGCATGTCGGATTCCGACGCGAGGTTGGCTTAGTCTTCGACCCAAGTCATCGCATCTTCGATGCGGGCGCGCGGCGTTCTGAACGCGTTGGCGGCGTGCGTCTCGTCAGCATAGCCGAGCGCAACGCCGCAGACTACGAGTCGATTGTCAGGCAGACCGAAGAAACCGCGCATAAAATTTGGAAAGCGCGCGAGCGCCGCTTGCGGGATGGCGGCAAAGCCCATTGCTTCCGCAAGCAAGATGACGTTGGCCATAAACAGCCCGCAGTCCACGGCACCATAGACGCCGAGTTCAGCTTCGGTGGTTATCAGCGCGAGACAGGGCGCGCCAAAACACCGGAAATTTTCCAATGACTGACGTCGTGACGCCTCGCGGTCTTTCCCGACGCCAACGCTGTTATAAAGACGAATAGCGGTATCCAGACGTCGAATGCGATATTTGCCGGAGTAGGAACGAGGAAAATCGAAGTCCGGGCATTCATCGGAATCTGGCTTTTGCGCATATTCGAACAAATTTGCACGCAGGCGCTCCATCGCCGCGCCTGCTGCAATTGTGACATGCCAGGGCTGCGAATTGCACCAAGATGCCGTTAGCTGAGCGAGCGAAAACAGAGCTTCGATATCTTGTTTGGGAAGAGAATCTGGTTTGAAAGCGCGACAACTGTAGCGACGCGAAAGCAGTTTCGCCAGCGTCTCAACATCTTGATTGCTCGCGCGAACGTGAGCGAGGACTTGTTCGCGCTCAAGTTCGTCGATGCGCTTTTCTTCTTGTTCGGCGGTTTGCATGATTTCACCAAGCTGTGGTTCGAGCTGTTCGCGGCGCTCATTGCGCTCTCGGCAGGTCAGAGCGGCCATCGCGCCGTATCGAACGCAACAGTCTTCGGGCCCGCTCCACGACCGGACGGTCTATCATGCGTCCGTTCAGAACACTGGCGCCTGCGTCGCCGCCAAGTCGCTCCCAATGCGCGACAACAAGCTCGGCCTCGCGGATTTCCTCCTGTCGCGGAGCAAATGCCGCATTGACCGCTTCGACTTGCGTCGGGTGAACACAGAGCGCGCCAGAAAGCCCCGTAGCGTGAGCCCATTGCGCCGCCTCGTCGAGCACTTCGCGGTCACGATAAGCTGTGATCGAAAGAGGCAGCCCATAGCTGGCGCGGCCGTACGCAGCGCCGGCGACGGAAAGCATTTGACAAGGAAAGGCGAGACTTTCGCGACTTGGCGCTGCGCCTAGAGCCGCGCAATAGTCCTCCGGCCCCAATGCCAGCGCGCGCACGCGCTCGGCTTGAGCGATGCTGTCGATGCGCCGCAGACCCAGCGGTGACTCGATCATCGCGCAAATGCCCACAGCCCCAACGGCCAAGCCTTGCGCGCGCTCTCGTTCGCCGATGGCTTGCGACAGAGCGGTCACCGCGGCGGCGTCTTCACATTTCGGCGCCAGCACCATAGCAATGCTGGCGCGGATGCAGACTTCAAGATCGAGTTCGCTTCGAGCGCCAGAATTAATTCGAACGTACACCACTGCGCCCTTATCCGCGAGCGCATCGGCGCCAGCAGCTAAAGCGACGCGAGCGCGAGGCTTGGAGGCGGCGGCAACGCCATCTTCAAGATCGAGGATGATTGCGTCCGCTTCGCGTTCGTGGGCTTTCGCTATTTTTTCGGTGGCGTCGGCGGGAACAAACAAGAGAGAGCGCGGTATCAGCATCAGCGCGCCTCGATCTTCGCGCGCGCTGCGATAGCGCCGTCCTTAGTGCGAATGAAGACTTCCGCCTCGCGTGGATCACCTACGAGACCCAGTTCGAACGCTTCGTCGGCAAAGGCCGGACGCTGCAACCGATATTCATAGCGCGTTACGGCCGCGTTTGGAGCGAAAACCTGGAAGTGGCGCAGCATCAGCATCGCCAGGAATGGCCCTTGAATGACGAGCCCTGAATATCCTTCGACGCCCACAGCATAGTCGCGGTCGTAGTGAATCCGGTGCGCATTGAACGTCAACGCAGAGAAGCGGAACAACTCCACTGGGCCAAGCTGAAGCGCGCGGTCGAAAACAGACTGCGGTGTGCTTTCTGGGGATTCACGCGGAGGCGCCGCACCGGGCTGCGCGGCTTGGCGGTAAACGATTTCCTGAGTCTCAGAGATCAGTGCGCCGGTTGGAGCGGTAATCTCATGGCTCACGCGGATAAATGCCATTTCGCCGGAACGACCGCGTTTGAATGAGATGTCCGCGAGGGTAGACTCACGTGTGATTGAGAGGCCGGGGAGGAGCGGCGCCGCAAAGTCGAGCTTGCCACCCACCCACATGCGTCGCGGCAGGGCGATGGGCGGTAAGAAATCACCCCGTTTGGGGTGTCCATCGTCATCAATCTCGGATTGGCGCGCAGTCGGCAAAAAGAAAAGCCAGTGCGCTAAGAGAGGGGCTGGCGCTCCTTCCAGCGGCAGTTCGTCGAATAACGCTGCAAGCCCGCGCAATGGCGCGCCCGCGACGACGTCGGACATGCGTTCCCGGCGTCCAATCCAGTCGGCGAGATCTTGGGCAGTCATGATCGCCGCAACTTTCGTTCGTGCTCACAAAAAAATTGCCCAGCCATCGTCGGTCGGTGGACGCAAATGTAGCGGCTCCGCGTGCGGCCTAAGCCAGGCGCCCCGGCGCGGATGAGCAACTCAGTCAAACGGACACCCGCCCACAGAACGGATTTTATTAGATCAGACCTGTATTATATTCAAGATAAGAAATGATATTCAAGATAAAGAATGCCTCGCGCTATTGATGCTGCTTTGATCTCGGTTACATCGAAGCAAACTAATGTAAGTAGTAGTATCGCGCTCGCCTGATGGGAAGGAAATTGCATGCGTTATAAAAAGCTCGGCCGCACGGGTCTATTAGTTTCAGAGATCTGTTTGGGAACGATGACATTCGGACAGAGTGCGGGCGCCATTTGGAATGCAATTGGAGGCCTGTCGGAGCTCGAAGCTGCTGATTTGGTCAAGACGGCTTTCGATGCCGGGGTCAATTTCTTTGATACGGCAGACGCATATTCCGATGGCTTGTCCGAAATGTTTTTGGGACGCGCCATCAAGGCGTGCGCGCTGAGGCGCGACGAAATCGTCGTGGCGACGAAAGGCTTCGGACGCTTGCTGCCTCTACTTGCGACGTCCGCTTCGGCCGCCGAGCAGCAAGAACGGGAGCGCCGCAAGCACGCTCGAAATATCAGCGGCCTTTCGCGCAAACACTTATTCGACGCGGTAGACGCAAGTCTAGCGCGTCTCGAATTGGACTATATCGACCTCTATCAGGTACACGCCTTCGACCCGCTCACGCCGCTCGAGGAAACTCTGGAAGCATTGGACGACATCGTGCGCTCCGGCCGCGTGCGGTATATAGGGCTTTGCAATTATGCGGCATGGCAGATCGCCAAGGCGCTTGGCATATCAGCGAATCGAGGGCTGTCTCGTTACGAGAGCCTCCAAGTGTATTATTCAATTGCCGGACGTGACGTGGAGCGCGAGATCGTTCCTTTGGCGGGCGAAGAGGAATTGGCAATCTTGCCCTGGAGCCCGTTGGCGGGCGGACTGCTCTCTGGCAAATTTCATCGCGGCGCCGGCGGCCCATCAACGGCGCGGCGGACGAGTTTCGATTTTCCACCGGTAGATAGGGAGCGTGCTTACAGCGTATTGGACGCCATCCGGCCGATGGCGGAAAAACGTGATGTCACGCCAGCGCGTATTGCCCTCGCGTGGCTATTGCACCAAAAGCACGTCACAAGCGTGATCATCGGCTCGCGGACCAAGGAACAATTACAAGACAATCTACAAGCGGCGGCCGTCACGCTTGACGAGGAGGAGCGAAGCACGCTCGACAAGGTGTCCGCTCTTCCCGTGGAATACCCGGGTTGGGTTTTGCAGGCTCAGAGCGCAGACAGACTATCCCAAGTGCGGGCCTAGGCTCAAAGTTGCGTTCACAAACGCGCAGTATGTCTGCGCCGGACGAACGCCTCGATCTTACGCATTTAGCATGCCGGGCAGACGCGCCGTCGTGATCGAGACCGCTTCACGGATGATGCGGTCGATCAGTTCTTTGCACGTCGGGATATCGTGGATGAGGCCCTGCGCCATGCTGGCCCAGAAGATTCCGCCTTTCATGTCGCCCGTCTCCAGCAAAGCACGGCCTTTTGCGCCGCTGACAAGTTCTGCGACATCGCTGAATTTTGCGCCAGGCTGCGCGAGGCGGCGCGCCACTTCATCGGAGACCTCGCTTTTCGCCACACGCGCAGTGTTCCTAAACTCGCGGAAAATGAGCCGCGTGCCACGCTCGTCGTTATTCACATAAGCCTGCTTCACGCTGTCATGAATCCTGGCTTCCTGAGTCGCACAGAAGCGCGTGCCCATGTTGATGCCTTCCGCCCCAAGCGCGAGCGCCGCGACAAGCCCGCGCCCGTCGGCGAAGCCGCCGGAAGCCAATAGCGGAATCTTCACTCTGTCGGCGGCGCAGGGGATAAGAACAAGGCCGGGGATGTCATCTTCGCCGGGATGCCCAGCGCATTCGAAGCCATCGATCGAAACGATCTGGACACCTTTTTTCTCAGCGGACAGGGCGTGCCGAACTGCAGTGCATTTGTGCACGATGCAGGTGTCCCTCGTGCGCAGCACGTCCCAAACTTCGGCCACCGCTTCGGTGCCCGCAGTTTCGAAAATTCGCACGCCCGCTTCCAGCGCGGCCCGTGCATAAGCCTTATAATCAAGGGAATTCATCGTTGGGAAGACTGTGATATTTACGCCGAAAGGTTTGCTTGTCATCGACCGACAACGTTCAATCTCGGCCCGCAACGCAGTTGGAGACGGCTGCGTGAGGGCCGTAAGCACTCCGAGGCCGCCGGCTTGCGACACCGCTGCTGCAAGTTCGGCCACGCCCACGCCCTGCATGCCGCCTTGGACAATGGGATGTTCAATGCCGAGTATTTCCGTGATCCGAGTTTTGAACGCCATCTGTGTCGCCTCTGCACGACTATGAAGTGAGGATAGGACTCATGCTGTCTCATCCGGCCCGTCTTCACGCCGTGACGGTTGGACCGAGCTGGATCACGTGCATGCCACGCAAGCGCTCTAAACCCGTATCTCATTTTCTTTTTGAAAATGCTGTGATGCGCGCTTGCATGTCCGGCCCGTGCCCCTCGACGTTACGCACCTCGTACGCAAGGCCGGCTTCAAGAGTCATGCCTTCCGTCGCCATCAACAAGCGCTTGTTCACCTCGTGACTGAACCAAGAGTTCCGAAGGACCTCACGAGCAAAGTGATCCACGGACTCAAAGAATCCGTCTTCCGGCAGGCATTGATTGGCGAGTCCCATCTGGGCCGCCTCCGCCCCTGAATAGGTTCGACAAGTGAACATCATCTCGAGCGCCTTTGCATTGCCGATCCGACGCGGCAAGCGCTGGCTCAAACCCCAGTGAGGGGCCATGGCCCACTTCGCGTGGGTGTCGGCGAATTTTGCGCCTTCCGATGCGAGAATGATGTCCCCGGCGAGCGCCAGCTCCAGCGCTCCCGTGTAGCAGTGGCCATGCACCGCTACGATCACAGGCTGGGGAAGACAGGCGAGCTGCTCGATGACGTGGCCTTGAAAATTTAATCGCGGCGGCTTTTCTCCTGCGGAGATGTCGTTGAGATCGTGCCCGGCGGAGAAACATTTCCCTGCACCGCGGACAATGACGCAGCCCACTGAATCTGTGGCGGTCTTTATCGCGACGAGATGCGCCTGCAGTTCTTTGAACAATCCAATTGTGAGGCTGTTCAGCTTGTCGGGGCGGTTTAGCACAAGCGTGGCGAGGCCGGCGTTATCTTCCCTTCGAACGAGTTCGGTCAACGGTCTCTCCCAAATCTAGCTTTCGGACAGCTCGCCGTCAGCGTCTTTCAGGAACGCCGTCAAAGTCCGTTGGCTTGTTGTTTCGTCGGTGACCCACTTGCACATACGCCGCAGCGGCTCGATGCCATCTTGCGGACCTGACCGAACGACGATCGGCACCGCGCTTCCCAGCGACACCACGCGCTGCACACCTTGATACGCCAAGCGATCGCGCAGCTCTTGCTTGAGGCCGTCAGGAAAAACACCGACCGTTTGAGTATACGCGTTCATAGAACGGACTGCGCTGTCGATATCATCGATCGGCACGATGTTGGCCACCCTGCCGCTCAGCAAGGGCGCAAAATCGACCGGCTCGGAGAGTTGAGACACAATCACGGCGCCTTCCGAGTTTCTGCCGCCGAAGATCCGATACCGATCGCTGGAAAAGCGCAATCCCTCGATCTCGTCTCTTAAGTCAGAATCGAACCTTACATGCGGCGTGCTGATGGAGGCAGGCAATCGACCAATGGCTGAGAAGGTGAGAGCACCGAGCTGATTGGCTTTCTCAAGCCCCGATGGATCTGTTCCG
>CAYMSE010000117.1:0-2901 GCA_964392935.1 uncultured Oleiharenicola sp. | reverse complement strand
GTGGCCGATTTTCAGTTTTCACGATTTCCGCCATCCAGCCACACATGCTTGTAGGGATGGCGGTCAAGCGGGAGCGGGTGCCAGCCGCGGACCGACGGGTGCACGAGCCGCACGGTGGTGTAGGTGTAGACCGGGATCACGGGCAGTTCGTCCAGCAGAATGGATTCGGCCGCCTGGAGATCGGCGCGCCGCGCCGCGGGGTCGGCGTCCTTGTCGGCGTCGTGCAGCCGGGCGTCGTACGCGAGGCTGGCCCAGCCCGTGTGGTTGTTGCTCGAGCCGCCGCGGAAGATGTCGAGGAAGCTCTTGGGGTCGGCGAAGTCGGCGACCCATTCCGACCGCATCACCGTGTAGTCGAGCGCGCGGCGCTTCGCGAACAGCGACGCCTGTTCCATGTTGTTGATCTCGACGGCCAGGCCGAGGCGGCGCCACATCTGCTGGACGGCCTCGGCGATGATGCGGTGGTTGCCGGAGCTGTTGATCGTGATCTCGATGCCGGGCAGGCCCTGGCCGTTCGGATAGCCCGCCTCCGCCAGCAGGCGTCGCGCCTCGGCGAGGTCCTCCTTGAGCGCGACCGGCGGCGTGTAGCCCGGGACGTCGGGCGGCACGTACGAGTGGGCGGCCTTCTGCCCGCCGCGCGTGATCGTGTCGACGATCGCCTGGCGATCGAGGGCCAGGGAGAGCGCCTGGCGCACGCGCTTGTCGCCGAGGCCGGGGCGCGTCGTGTTCACGCGGTAGAAGTAGGTCGCCAGGAACGGGCTGATCTTCAGCACCGCGGGCTGGTTCCGGCGGTAGGTGTCCACCTTGGACACGGGCAGCGCCTCGGTGATGTGGAGCTGGCCGGCGCGGAAGGCCCGCTCCTCGCTCTCGCGGTCCTCGGCCGGATGGAAGTGGATTGAGTTCAGCCGGACGGTCGCGGCGTCCCAGTACGTCGGGGACTTGTCCGCGACGATCAGTTCGCCGCGCTTCCAGGCCTTCAGCGTGAACGGGCCGTTGCCGACGAAGTTCTCCGGTGCGGTCCAGTTGCTTTCCCGGCGGGTGGCGCCGCCGGCCTTTTCGAGCGCGGGCAGGTAGACCGGATACCAGATCGGATGCGAGAGGAGCGACGGCAGGTAGGGGGCGGGGTGGGCGAGGGAGAGCTGGAGCGTGTGGTCGCCGAGGGCGTGGATGCCCACGGCCGCGAAGTCCTTGAGATCGCCGCGGTGCCAGGCCTCGGCATTCGCCAGCACGAAGAGCATCGCGGCGTTGTCCGCGCCGAGCGCGGGCGAGAGGGCGCGCTCGACCGAGCGCACGAAGTCCGCGGCCACGAGCGGCGCGCCGTTCGACCAGCGGGCGCCGGCGCGGAGGTGGAACGTCCAGGTCAGGCCGTCGGGCGAAGTTTCCCAGCGTTCGGCGACGGCCGGCACCGCATGGCCGTCGACGGGATCCTCGCCGACCAGCCCCTCGAACAGGGCCGACACCACGTTGATCTCGGGCAGGCCGGTGATGAGGTGCGGGTCGAGGCCGGAGGGATCCGCGGCGAGCCCGCGCTCCAGCACCTGGTCGCGGATGCCGCGCTCGACGTCGGTCGCGCGCTTCTTGCAGCCCGGACCGAGGGCCACGAAAAACACCAGAAGGCACGAAAAGACCTTCAGCCCATTTTTGCGCATTATCGTGTTTCCCGTGGCGGGATCCGCTGGATCAGCGCCACCGCGTGGGCGGCGATGGCGAGGCCGCGGCCGAGGTCGTCGCTGCCCTCGTTGGTCGTGGCCTTCAAGCCGACGGCGTCGACCGGCAGGCCGGCGGACCGCGCGAGCGCGGCCTTCATCTCGGCGAGGCGCGGGGCGACCTTCGGTTTCTCGGCGACCAGGGTGGCGTCGACGTTGACGGGCGCCCAACCGTGTTCGCGCAGGACGGCCACCACGCGCTGGAGGAGGCGCTGCGAGTCCGCGTTCTTCCATTGCGGATCGGTGTTGGGGAAGAAATGGCCGATGTCGGGCAGGCCGGCCGCGCCGAGCAGCGCGTCGCAGACGGCGTGCGTGAGGGCGTCGGCGTCGGAGTGGCCGTCGAGGCCGAAGTCCGCGTCGAAGGTCACGCCGCCGAGCACGAGCTTGCGGCCCGGAACCGTGCGGTGGATGTCGTAGCCATGGCCGATGCGAAGGTTCATGTTCGAGTCCCCCCGCAATACACGGAACGCGCGGAAAGGAAAGCCGGCGCCCGCACCGGTCAGCCGCCGACGAACGGCGCCCGCGAATTCGAGGGCGGCGGCGGGGCGAGCAGGAATTCGAGGTAGGCGAGGTCGGCGGGCGTCGTGAGCTTCGGGTTCGGGTGCGGGTTCTCGAGCAGCGCGATCGGCTGCTTGAGCAGCTCGACGGCCGCGGCGTCGTCGGTGATGGTGAGGCCGCGCTGGGCCACGCGGGCGTAGCCGCGGCAGATCAGGGCGCGGTCGAACACCTGGGGCGTTTCCATGGCCCAGAGGCGCGGGCGCTCCAGCGTGCGCAGGCGCCCCTCGCCGCTGTGCTCCTTGATGGTGTCGGTGACGCGGTGGGCCAGGACGACGGCGCCCTCCTGGCGCACGATGCGGTAGAGGGCGAGCAGCTGTTCCTCGCGCACGAGCGGGCGCGCGCAGTCGTGGATGAACACGTGGCTGATGTCGTCGGGCAGCTCGGCGAGCGCTGCGGCCACGGAGTCCTGGCGCTCGGCGCCGCCGCGCACGAAGACGGTCGGCGTCGGGGCGTAGGCGGACAGTTCCACCAGCTGGCGCTGGTCACGGTAGGTCACGACGAAGAAATCGACGACGCCGCTCCGGTAGAAGGTCGCGGCGGAGTGGGCGAACACCGGCTTGCCGGCCAGCGGGGCGAGGATCTTGTCGGGCACCGTGCCCGCCATGCGACGGCTGCTTCCAGCGGCGAGGAGGATGGCGGC
>CAYMSE010000116.1:0-3654 GCA_964392935.1 uncultured Oleiharenicola sp. | reverse complement strand
CGACCTCGAGTACGGCACACAGCGCAACGACGGCATCGGCTGGCAGAACCTCCGCGCCGCCGTCTCGGGTTTCGTGAACGACAGCTCCGGCTACAACGGCAACTTCCTGCAGGTCCCCGGCAAGGACCCGCGCACGTTCCGCTGGAGCGGCCCGGACACCTACCGCGACAGCAAGGCCGGCAACTACCTCCTGAAGGTCACGCAAAAGCTGGCCAAGGACTTCTACTTCACCGCCGGCGTCAACCGCGGCTACTTCGACTACGACCAGCTGGACAACCTCGCGGCGCTCCGCACCGTCTCCGGCGGCGGCACGCCGGCGTGGGCCATCGCGCCGGTCACCTACGCGGGCCTGACCTCCACCCAGTCCGGCGTGCCCGTCGGACCGCAGCCCTCGACGATCTCCTACCAGTGGGAAAAGCAGCGCCAGGAGAACCTGCACGAGCAGATGCGCGCGGACCTCACGTACTCGCTCAAGCTCTTCGAGAACTCCAACAAGTGGCTCAAGATGGAGAATTCCCTCCTCGCCGGCTTCAACTACACGAAGGAGACGACGGAGATCCGCATCCGCCAGACGCCCGGCGACGTGGCCAACCTGCACAGCCCGGCCGATTACTCGTACTTCCGCTACGGCAAGCAGGGTGACGGCTCGGCCGACTACCCGCTCGTGGAGTGGGACAACAGCAAGACCACGACGTCGAACCCCGCGCTCTACGCCGTCTACCAGGGCAAGCTGCTCGACAACCGCCTGACGATCATCGCCGGCGCGCGCCGCGACCGCAGCTGGAACAACGTCTGGCAGTACAATCCCGAGTACAACAACGACGGCTCGCGCCGCGGCGACAGCGCGCCGACGTACACCCGCAGCGACACGAACAAGGACAACACGAAGCAGTGGGGCGCCAGCCTCGCCATCACGCCCGGCCGCGAGATTTCGATCTACGCGATGAACGCCGAGGGCATCCAGCCGAACTACCAGGACAAGCTCGACCTCTACGGCCAGCCCCTGCAGGCCGCGCTCGCGAAGAACAAGGAGTACGGCATCAAGTTCGACCTGCTGAAGGGCAAGCTCTCGGGCACGATCAGCAAGTTCGAGATCACCCGCACCCGCGCGCAGGTCGGCAGCTCCAGCCTCGTGTGGTTCGCCCCGGTCGTCGCGGGCACGCTCCACTTCAATCCCAACAAGGACATCGTCTACCGCGTCGACGACCTGAATCCCGTCACCAACGACTGGAACGCCGCCGTGGTGGACTCCACCGCGCAGTGGAACGCCGCCATCGCGGCGGGCTCGGTCTACCAGGCGACCAATTCCGCCGGCGAGACCCACTGGTACGCCAACGCCTCGAAGTCGACCGGCGCCGCGTTCATGGACGCGATCTTCGCGAATGTCCGGAAGAACAACCAGTACGGCTGGTGGGGCTGGATCTACGGCGGCGCCGACCCGGGCAGCCTGCCCTTCGACAACCTCGTCAACAACGCGACGATGGATGACAACGGCGCGCAGAAGAGCGTCGCGACCGGCAGCGACCGCGCCCGCGGCTGGGACACGCAGGTGTTCTTCTCGCCGACGGAGAACCTCCAGTTCGTCATGACCTGGTCGCACATCGAGAAGGTCGTGATCAACGCGCAGGCCTGGCCGAAGTACCCGTACCCGCAGGACCGCTGGGCGATCTGGTACGCGCCCATCTCCTGGGCGGCGACCGCGGGCCGCCCGCTGAACGAGGTCTACACCGACCCGAACGACACCTCGACCTTCATCGCCTTCGGCGCGGGCCTGCCGATGGACGACACGCCGAAGAACCAGGGCACGTTCTGGATCAACTACCGCTTCCCGAAGGAGACGGCCTTCAAGGGCCTGTCCGTCGGCTTCGGCGGCAGCTACGAGAGCGAGCGCGTCATCTACCCGGCCTACGGCCAGAACGCCCTCGACAACAACGGCCACACCATCACCCGCGTGACGCCCAGCCGCACGCTCTTCAACGCCATGCTGAAGTACGATTTCAAGCTGCAGAAGCACGACGCCAGCGTGCAGCTGAACGTCGAGAACCTCGAAAACGACACGAAGCTCTACGGGTTCATCTACCAGTCCCCGCGACGCTGGCTGCTGCAGTTCGATTACAAGCTCTGATCCTTGGTTTGGTTGCTAGGCTGGCGCGCGCCGGTTGTCGGCCGGTGCGCGCCCACCTCCTCCTGTCCGTCCGCCGCGGCCCCCGGCCGCCGGGGAGCGCCGCGGCCGGACGGTTTCCCCCCTTCCTCATGAATGCTCGTCGACTTTCGCAACTCGCCGCCGGCTCCGCGCTGGCGACGCTCCTCCACTCCACGCCGGCGTTCGCCGGATGGACCATCCATGAAACGGCCCGCGACAACGGCCACCGGCTCACCCCGGTGCCCGCGGCCACGGCGGTCGGGGCGGACGGCTCCGCCGCCCTCGTCATCGACCCCACGCAGCGCTTCCAGGAGATGGTCGGCTTCGGCGGCGCACTGACCGAGGCCTCCGCCTGGGTGCTCGCCCAGCTCCCGCCGGACCAGCGGCTGGAGGTGATCCGCCGCTACTACGACCCGCAGGAGGGCATCGGCTACACCATCGGCCGCACGCACCTCAACTCGTGCGACTTCGCGGTCAACATGTGGTCGCTCGACGACACGCCGGGCGACTACGACCTGCACCACTTCTCGCTCGACCCGATGCGCCGCTGGCTGATGCCGCTGCTGCAGGACGCGCGGCGGGTCGCGGGCGGCGACGGGCGCTTTCGGCTGCTGGTCTCGCCGTGGAGCCCGCCGTTCTGGATGAAGACCAACTACCGGATGGACGACGGCGGCGCGCTGCGCCCGGAATACGCCGGCGCCTGGGCCGACTTCTTCGTGCGCTTCGCGCAGGCGATGCAGCGCGAGGAAAACTTCCCCATCTGGGCCTTCACCGTGCAGAACGAGCCGGAGGCGCACCAGACCTGGGAGTCGTGCCTGTTCACGCCCGAGCAGGAGCGCGACTTCGTGAAGCTCCGCCTCGGCCCCGCCCTGGCGCAGGCCGGCCTGCTCGACCGCATCAAGCTCATCGGCTGGGATCACAACCGCGACCGGATCGAGGCGCGCGCCAAGGTGCTGTTCGACGACCCGGACAGCGCGAAGTACCTCTGGGGCCTCGGCGTCCACTGGTACGTGAGTGACGACTACGCCGCCTCCGCGCGCGTCCACGCCGCCTACCCGGACAAGCCGGTCATCTTCACCGAGGGCTGCTTCGAGGGCGGCAAGAACATCGGCGCCTGGGAGCACGGCGAGGGCTACGCCGCCCAGATGATCGGCGACTTCAAGCACTGGGTCGCCGCCTACATCGACTGGAACATCGTGCTCGACCAGCGCGGCGGACCCAACCACGTCGCGAACTTCTGCGACGCACCCGTCATCGTGGACACGAACACGAAGGAGGTCCGCTACAGCGCGGCCTTCTACTACATCGCGCACTTCAGCCGGTTCGTCTCGGCCGGCGCCCACCGCATCGGCAGTTCGGGCGGTCCGGCCGGGCTGCAGTCCATCGCGTTCCAGCAGCCCGACGGCGCGCTGGTCACGGTGGTCGTCAATCCCACGGACAAGCCCGTGGCCTTCACGCTCGCGGCGCCGGAAGAGAAGCTGCCGTGCCTGATTCCCGCCCGCGCCATCCAC
>CAYMSE010000115.1:0-2681 GCA_964392935.1 uncultured Oleiharenicola sp. | reverse complement strand
TCGGCGATCGTCTTCACCATTTTCGAGCGCGGACTCGAAAGGCCGATCTTGTCCATAGCATCGCGGAACAGCAGACGGTCTTCGGCCTTGGCGATCACGTCGCGCTTGGCGCCGATCATCTCGACGCCGTACTTGGCCAGCACGCCCGAATCGGACAGCGCCATCGCCGTGTTGAGCGCGGTCTGGCCGCCCATGGTGGGCAACAGCGCATCGGGCTTCTCGCGCGCGATGATGCGCTCGACGATCTCGGGCGCGATCGGCTCGATATAGGTGGCGTCGGCCAGGCCCGGATCGGTCATGATCGTGGCCGGGTTCGAGTTCACCAGGATCACCCGGTAGCCCTCGTCTTTCAGCGCCTTGCAGGCCTGCACGCCCGAATAGTCGAACTCGCAGGCCTGGCCGATCACGATCGGCCCGGCGCCGATGATCAGGATGGATTTAAGGTCGGTCCGTTTTGGCATCAGTCGTTTCTTTTAAGGCTCACCCAGGAAGAAGGTTCACCACGAAGGCACGAAGGGGAAGAGAAGGACGAGAAGGTCATACCACGACCCGCTTGATTCCATCGCGAAGGACTTCGGTGTGAAAGTTCATCAATAGGCCAGCACGAATTCCAGTCAGTTTCAGATACGTGTTTAGTTGAGCACTATGAATAGGGAGCAGCTTCTCTACGGCTTTCACTTCGACGATCAATTGGCGATCAACGACAAGATCAAGTCGGTACGCGCAATCGAGACTCAGGCCTTTATAAATCACTGGAACGGGAACCTGCGTTTGGAAGCTGATGCCCTGCAGCGTGAGTTCGTGAGCAAGGCAGCTCTCGTAGACCGATTCAAGGAGACCTGGACCGAGAGCGCGATGCACTTCGATGGCAACGCCGATGACCTTCCGGCTGATCTCCTCGAACCTTGCTTCTCCTTCCAATCCTTCGTCTTCCTTCGTGCCTTCGTGGTGAACTTACTTTCCCTTACTTCTACTTCTTCTCTTCCATCAGCTTCACGAACCGGTCGAACAGGTAGTGACTGTCCTGCGGGCCGGGGCTGGCTTCGGGGTGGTACTGGACGGCGAAGACCGGCTTGCCCTTCAGCTTGATGCCTTCGACCGAGCCGTCGAACAGCGAGCGGTGCGTCACTTCGACGCCCGCGGGCAGACTGTCTTCGATCACGACGAAGCCGTGGTTCTGGCTGGTGATCTCGACCTTGCCGGTTTCGAGATCCTTCACCGGATGATTGGCGCCGCGATGGCCGATATCCATCTTCTTCGTTTTGCCGCCGAGCGCGAGCGCCAGCATCTGATGGCCGAGGCAAATCCCGAAGAGCGGCTTCCCCGAGTCGAGCACGCCCTTGATCATCGGCACGGCGTATTCGCCGGTCGCCGCCGGATCGCCGGGGCCGTTGGCGAGGAACACGCCGTCGGGATTGTGGCCGAGTACCTGTTCGGCGGTCGCGTCGGCCGGCACCACGGTTACGCTGCACCCGGCATTGGCGAGGCAGCGCAGGATGTTGCGCTTGGCGCCGTAATCGACCGCCACCACCTTGAAGCGCGGCTCGGCCAGCGTGCCGTAGCCGGTGCCGAGCTTCCAGCGCGTCTCGTCCCAGCCATAGGTCTGGCGCGTGCTGACCTCCTTGGCCAGGTCCATGCCTTCGAGCCCGGGCCAGGCTTTCGCCATCTTCACCAGCGCGTCCAGATCGAATGTACCGTCCGGTGAATGACAGATCACGCCGTTGGGCGCGCCGATGTCGCGGATGCGGCGCGTCAGCTCGCGCGTGTCGATCCCCGCCATGCCGGGCAGGTCCATCGATTTCATCCAGGCGTCGAGATGCTTCACCGCGCGCCAGTTCGACGGTTCAGTGATGTCGGCGCGCAGGATCGCGCCCCGCGCGGCCGGCGTGATGCTCTCGATATCCTCGAGATTGGTGCCGACATTGCCGATATGGGGGAAGGTGAAGGTGATGATCTGGCCCGCATAGGAGGGATCGGTCATCACCTCCTGATAGCCGGTCATCGCCGTGTTGAAGACGACCTCGCCCACCTGGGCGCGCGCCGCCCCGATGCCCTTGCCCCACAGGATCGAGCCGTCAGCCAATACGAGCGCCGCCGTGGCATCGGGCGGTTTCGGACCAGTCAGGGCATGGGTGTCGGACACGTCAGCTCTCGCGCAGTCTCGCGCGGGTCCAGGCCGGGACGGCGTGGCCGGTCGTCGCGAGGGGGAAAAGCGGGGCTTTGATAGGGCCCCGGCGCGGTTTCGTCAACCCCTGACGGGAAAACCGGCTACAGCAAAATCAAAGGCTTAGTTGACCAACATGACAATTTTGCGTCGCAGCGTCATTTGAGGTATGTTCCCCCGCTTCCGACACGATGGACGAGGGGATCCATGCTGCGTCAGCAGCTCAACGATGCGTTGAAGCAAGCCATGCTGGGTAAGGATGCGCCGACCGTTTCCACGGTGCGTCTCATTCTGGCCGCACTCAAGGACCGCGACATCGCCGCCCGGCCGAAAGGCCTGGCCAACGGCATTCCCGAGGACGAAATCCTGTCGATGCTGCAAGGCATGGTGAAGCAGCGCAAGGAGAGCATCGAGCTCTACAAGCAGGGCAACCGCCAGGACCTGGTCGATAAAGAGGCCGGCGAAATCGTCATCATCGAGAAGTTCCTGCCGGCCAAGATGAGCGAGGCCGAAACCC
>CAYMSE010000114.1:0-4541 GCA_964392935.1 uncultured Oleiharenicola sp. | reverse complement strand
CGCCGTGGTCATGCCGCTCCGATGCCGGCGCCACCGCCGAGGCGTCGGGCGTCAGGTGAATCAGGGTGATGCGGTAGGACGGCGTCATTTCTCGATGATGAACACGAGCGAATTGGTGGAGCCGGTCTGGACGAGGCCGGTGGTCAGGTTTCCGTCGTCCATTTGTTTGTCGATCATCTCGAACAAAGCCTGGTCGTCGCTGACCGGGTTGCCGGACGCGGTCTGGACCACGATGCCGGCCTTGCAGGCCACGCCGTCGGCGTTGTCGCCGAAGCACCACTTGTAGACGCCGCCGATCGGCGTCCTCAGGCCGAAATTTGAAGGCAGGGCGCTGGCCAGCTCGGGCGGGGGGACGCCGGGATCGCCGTCCGCCGGCCAGTGGCCGTTCTGCAGGGTGTAGGTCTGGGCGGCGGTGGAAAACTGGCGGAGGTCGTTTTCGAGCGCCGTGACCTTCGAGCGCATCGTGAGATGGCGGTAACTCGGCAGGCCGGCCGCCGCGAGCAACCCGATGATCACCACCACCACCATCACCTCCACCAAGGTGAAAGCCCGGGTCCGCACCCGAGGCCGGTAGGAATTGGTGTTAGTAGCGGTGGTCACGGCAACGAAGCGGGAGAGTAGAGGCGACAATTGCGCAGCCGCAAGCATTCTGAGGCAAAGTGGGCCGGGAAAACGCCCGCGGGCTGAAACCGCGAAGTGTCCGAGTGAATGCGGTTCAGGAATAAACCGCGATTTCCCCGTCGATGCGTAGAAATACGAAGGTCCGGCACGCTGGTGGCGGGCGCCGGACCCGTTCGAACTGGAGCCGGGTGGCCTGAGTTGTTAACCAACCCCCACGTGAGCGAAACCCCCCAGAACCTGAGCCCGTTCCTCCCGGCTGCGGAAGCGGAGGAGTTTGTCTTCGTGCGTAGCGCCCGCGCGCAATCCTACCGGCTCACCCTCCGGCGCGATGGCGTGGCGGCGGTGACGATTCCGGTGCGCGGGTCGGAGCGCGAGGCCCGCGCCTTCGCCGAACAGCACCGCGACTGGCTGGCCCGGGCGAGGGCGCGCCATGCCCGGCGGCCGCGGCCGGCCGTCGTGTGGACCGTCGGCACGCCCGTGTTGTGGCGCGGGGAAATGCACGAGATCCGCCTCGCGCGCGCAGGGGAACGTCCGCAGGTCTGCCTGGCGGCCGATGTCTTCCCGCTGCGCGCCCTCGCCGGCGACCTGCGGGCGCCGCTCGAGGCGCAGTTCGCGCGGCGGGCGCGCGTGGAGCTGCCGGCGCGCGCCTGGGAGCTCGCGGCGGAGACCGGGTCGGACGTGAGGCACGTCACCGTGCGCAACCAGCGCTCGCGCTGGGGTTCGTGCTCCGCCGGCGGCACCGTCTCGCTCAACTGGCGTCTCGTGCAGACGCCCGATGCCGTGCGCGACTACATCATTTACCACGAGTTGATGCACCTGCGGGAGATGAACCACTCCGCGCGATACTGGCGGCGGGTCGCCGAGGTGTGCCCGTGGTGGCGCGAGGCCGAGCGCTGGCTCAAGCACAACGGCAGCCTGCTCGGACTCTGACGGCGCCTACCGGATGTCGATCAGCTCAACCTCGAAGCGCAGCGTCGCCTTCGGGGGAATCGGGCCGCGGCCCATTTCCCCGTAGGCCAGCCACCAGGGGATGAGCAGGGTGCGCTTCTCGCCCTTCTTCATCGCGAGCAGCGCCTCGTCCCAGCCCTTGATCACCGCGCCCGTGCCGACGCGGAACGAATACGGCGCACCCCGGTCGCGCGAGCTGTCGAACTTCGTCCCGTCGAGGAGGAACCCGTCATAGTGCACGAAGACGAGCGACCCGATTGCCGGCGGGGGGCCTTCGCCCGGCCGGCGGAGGATGTAGCGCAGGCCGGAGGGATTCTGGTGGGCCTGGTCGAATTGCTGGCGCAGCACCGTGGCGTCGGCCTCGGTCAGCTGCGGGCTCTCCATGATCTGCCGCATGTACTTGTTCGCCGGTTCGCCCGGGTGCGCGCGCCGGAAGATTCCGGTGCGGGCCTGCCACGCGATGAACGCGAGGAACAGGCCGAGGACGATCAGGAATCCGGATTTGCGGAAGATCATGGGCGGCGGGCGGGTTCGAAGCGGAGGAGCAGGGCGTCGAGCATGGCGTCGGTGGAATATTTGATGAAGTCCGCCGGCCGGAGCGGCTTGTCGGGGCCGCGCTGCTGCCGGGCCTCCTCGGCATAGCGACGGGCGACGGTTTCCACCTGGGCGAAGAGGGCCTCCTTCGCCTGGTGCACGGCCGCGCCCTCGGCCAGGTCGGCCGGCGTGGCCGGGCGGCCGAGAAAGCGGGCGACCAGGTCGTCGCCGATCCACACGCGCCAGTCCTTCTCGTCGACGAAATAGACCGCGAGCACGCCCGCCCGGGCGACACCGAGCTTCTCCGCGAGCGCGTGCATGTAGGCGCCGGGGACCCGGTCTTCCGCTGGCGCCGGCGAATGGGCGAGGATGCGGCTGACGACCTTCACGCCGGTCGCGCGCTCGTAGTTGGCCAGCTTGAAATTGAAGTTCCGCGCGCGGGGTGGATCGGCCGGCAGGAGCCTGTCGGGGTCGTCGAAATGCGCCGCCGGGCCCGGTTCCGCCTCGCCGCGGTAGCGCGGCGCCCTGGCCGCGAGCGCGCGGAAGGCCGCCTCGCTGGCCTGGAACGCCCGGCCGGCCTCGCCCACGCGCAGGATGCGGATCGTGAAGGGATCGTTGGGCTGGATCTTCGCCAGGACGTCGAGGCCGGTGAACACATGGCCGAAGACGCTGTGCAGGTAGTTCAGCCGCGTGCAGTCGCCGAGCGTGAGGAAGAACTCGCAGCTGTTCGTGTCGGGCCCGCCGTTGGCCATCGACAGCACGCCCGCGGCGCCGTGCCGCAGTCCCGGGACGAACTCGTCGGGGAACGTGTAGGGGTGGCCGGCGTCCTCCTTGTCCGCGTTGCGCGCGTGGTCGGGGTCGCCGCTCTGGATGACGAAGCCCGGCACCACGCGGTACCATTGCAGGCCGGTGAAGAAGGGCCGGCCGTCGCGCGGGGCGATCGTGCCCTCGGCCAGGCCGACGAACGACGCCACGGTCATCGGCGCCTCGCGGTGGTTGAGTTCGACGACGAACTTGCCGCGCGGCGTCGTGAATTCGGCGTAGACGCCGTCCGCCATCTTCTCGTCGGCGCGCAGGGCGGTGACGCCGGCGGCGAGCGCCAGCCACACCAGGGATCGGGGGAAACGCATGGGACGAAGGATACCGCCCGCGGGCCCGCCCGCCAGTCCTGTTTCGCCGCTCAGAGGAACGAGCAGATGTATTCGCAGAGGCCCGACTTCACCTCGATCGTGAAGCCGCTCTTGCCGGGCACGTCGAAGAACGTGCCCGCGGCGTAGTCCTGCGCGGCGGCCTGGCCGTCGAGCGTCACGCGACACGCGCCCGCGACGATTTCCATGCGCTCCGGCGCGCCCGTGCCGAAATGGTAGTTGCCGGGATAGATCAGCCCGAGCGTCTTCTTGGCCTGGTCCGGCATCAGCACGGTGTGGCTGACGACCTTGCCGTCGAAATACACGTTGGCCTTGGTGTGGACGGTGACGCCGGTGAACTGCGTGGGGAGGGACATGGTGCGGTCATTCGGGGGACCGCCGCCGCGCGAGTCAACTTCGCTCCGGCGGTCGCGGCCGCGGGATGCGTCCGTGCCGCGCGTGGGACGCCGTGCGCCCCTGCGCTTATGACGCGCGGGGAATCCGGCGCGGGCGATTGCGCGCCGGTCGCGCGACCGCGCCACCCCGTCGAAAACCGCAGGCGCTGGAGCCGCGCCTGCAGTTGGTGAGGGCATGTCACGCCGGGTCCGCTGGCTTCTGCCCCTGCTGCTCCCGCTGGCGGCGCTCGGCGCCGCCTCGCGCGACGCCGCGCTGCTGGCGCGCGCGCTGATCGGGCCGGAGGTGCCGACGCGGCTGCTCCGCCTCGAGAACCGCGATCCGGCCAACCGCCGCTACCCGCGCGAGTTCTACGGGCTGGTGATCACGCTGGGCGACATCGAGTGGCTCTACACCGAGTACGACGGCACGCAGAACCTCTCGACCTACCGCGGCGAGATCGCCGCCGACACCAACACGCTCGCGCGCCTGCTGCGCGGCGTGGCGCCGGGGCTCGGCTCGTTCCACGAGGAAACGGTCGGGCCGCGCGACTCGGGCCGCGCGTTGCCCGCGCTGCCCAACGGCTGCTTCCCGGCCTGCCTCGCCCGCTGGCGCCAGCTCCAGCACGAGGCGGGGCCGCCGCGGCACGGCCGGCTGCTCGCGTGCTTCGCGCCGGACGAACCGCGCGGCCACATGCTGCTGGAATTCTCGCGCGGCGGCCGGCGGTGGGTGTTCGATCCCGACCGGCCGGGGAAGCTCATCCGGGTGCCGGCGCACGTGGCCGACGATCCGCTCGCGGTCGCGGCCGCCGCGCTCGCCTCCCGCTGGCCGGCGGCCCCGGTGCGCGCGGTGCCCGTCGAACTGCCGGCCTGGCGGATCGACCCGCGCGTGGCCGCGAGCGAACGGCGGGCGGCGCCG
>CAYMSE010000113.1:0-7799 GCA_964392935.1 uncultured Oleiharenicola sp. | reverse complement strand
GCTCGGTCTTCTTGGCCGGGACGCCGACGCGCGGGTCCTTGATGAGCTGTTTCTTCACGTTGGCGAACCAGCGCTTGAACTTCTCCTCGCCCACGACCTGGGTGAGCACGATCTCCAGCTCGATGGCGCTGGCGGCGTGGTTCGGGTAGGCGGAAAGCGTGTCGATGACCAGCTGGACGGGATCGTCCTCGACCAGCTGCTTCACCTTGGCGGGCTCGGTCTCCTTGCGTGCCAGAATGTGCTTGGCCGAAAGGACATCCATGCTGCCGACGCA
This sequence comes from uncultured Oleiharenicola sp., assembly GCA_964392935.1. GTDB lineage: Bacteria > Verrucomicrobiota > Verrucomicrobiia > Opitutales > Opitutaceae > Lacunisphaera. Next base: position 7,525 of record CAYMSE010000113.1, on the reverse strand, counting down.
GAACGCCGGGTCCATCCGGTGGGCCTTCTTGCCCTTGAAATCGATGATGAGCTTCTGGTCGGTCTCGTCGTAGTCCTTGATCTGGCCGAATCCCCAGCTCCGGTGGACCACATAAGCGCCGGGCGCCATGGCTTCCAGTTTTGCTTTGGACGCCTTGAGGGCGGGGTGCTTGCTGACGATCGCGGAGATGGCTTCAGAATTCATAATTGCGTAACGAGTCGGTGAACCGATTAGTTGAGGCGACAATGATGCGGGATGTCAAACAGGGTTTGGGTGAGACTGCGCCCCCGGCCAAACCGATGCCGAGCGGCTGGGTGGCCGCGGCCGGTCTGGTCGAGCGTTGGCTCGCCCGGTCCGAACGCGTCGATGCGCTGCTGGAAGGACTTGCGCCGGGTCTCAGCCCGCAGGAACGCGCACGGGCCCAGCATTTGTTCTACGGCGTGGTGCGCTGGGCCAGCCGGCTGGAGCAGGCGCTCGCGGGGCTGATGACCCACGCGCCGCGGACCAAGGTGAAGGCCGTGCTGATGATCGCCGGGTACGAATTGCTGGAATCGGGGACGGTGCAGCCGGACTCGGGCCCGGTGGCCAAGGTGATCCACCACGCGGTCGAGCGCGCCAAATCAGTGGCCAGCCCGAAGGAGGCCCGGCTGGTCAATGCTGTCGCCCGCAAGATGGCGGCGCGGCTGGCGCAGCCCCCGGCCGACCTGGCCACGGAATTCGCCCACCCGGAATGGCTGGTGGCCCGCTGGACGCGGCAGTTCGGGGAGGCGACCACCCGGCAATTGCTCGCTTGGAACCAGCAGCCCGCGCCCGTGTATGCGCGGTGGCGGATCGACGCGCCGGTGCCCGACCACCTGGTGCCGACGCGCTGGCCCGGATTCTACGAGGTGAAGGCGGGCCATTGGGACGAGGTGCGCCGGCTGGCGAACGAAGGGGCGCTTTACCTCCAGGATCCCTCCACCCGGCTCAGCATCGACCTGCTCGGGCCGCAGGCGGGTGAGACGATCCTCGATGCCTGCGCCGCGCCGGGCGGAAAGAGCCTGTTCATGGCCGACGTGATGAAATCGGGCCGGATCGTGGCCCTCGACGAGCCGGTGGCGCCGGGCAAGAGCGACCTCCGCCTCGTCCGGCTCCGTGAGAATCTCGCGCGGGCCCCGCACGCCGTGACGGTTGCGCTGGTGGAGGCGGACCTGCTGAAGGTGAAGACCGGCTTTTACCGCAACCTCAACCTGCCGGAGAGCTACGATGCCGTGCTGCTCGATGCGCCGTGTTCCAACACGGGCGTGATGCGCCACCGCATCGACGTGAAATGGCGGCTGCAGGACGGCGATTTCGCCCGCCACGCCGAGCAGCAGCTCGAGCTCCTCCATGCCGCGGCGCGGCTGGTGCGACCCGGCGGCCGGCTGGTTTACAGCACCTGCAGCCTTGATGCGGAGGAGAACGAGAACGTCATCAAGGGGTTTTTCTCCAGCCGTGCGGGCGGCCGCTGCCGGTTGGTGAAGAGTGTGCAGGCCCATCCGTGGGTCGACGGGCACGACGGCGCCGGGGCGTTCCTGCTGCAGATGACCAGCTGAGCCGGACCGCTCGCGCGCGGCCGGCGCGGGCCGGGCGTCATGGCACCAGCTCGAATACCTGGACCTCGTGGTCGATCTCCTTGGCGCCGGACAGGAACGTGTATGTGATTCGGGCGGCGGTCTGCACGAGCTCGGTGTAGCGCTCGAGCGTCCATTTCTCGACCAGCTCGCCGTTGATGCGCACGCAAAGGTCGCCGGCCTCGACGGGAATGTCGCGGTTGGGCGTGTCGGGCACGACGGCGAGCAGCCGCCAGTAGTTCGGGAACCGCCGGAACGAAAGCCCGGTGCTGCGGCGTCCGGGCATCTCCACCGGCCCGTCGGTGCTGCGCACGAGGGTGACGATGTGCCGCTGCTGGTCGAAGGTGAGGCGGAAGTACCGCAGGAGCTCGCCGCCGACGGAGGACAGCTGCTCGGTGAGGTCGACCACCGGCTGCTGCACGAGCTGCGTGCCGATGGTGATGTTCTGCTCGAGACGACCCACGAGCTGCCGCTTGTTGCCGTCGAGCGAGCCGACCATCATGCCGACGCGCGGACCGTGCACGAAGCGCGGGTGGAGGCCGGCCGGGTTGAGCGACAGGCCGAGGTCGCTGCCGGAATCGATCAGCACGAAAAACGACTCGTTGCCCATCAGCACGGGGACGAGCGGCGTGGGCTGCTCGCGGTTGTAGAGCACGACGCTCGTGCGCGGTTGCTTGACCGGCGGGGGCGCCACGACCGGGTTGGGGGCGATCTCGAGGCGTCCGGCCGGGTAGTCGAGCGTGAGCAGCATGCGGCGGAACAGCGGGAAACCGATGAGACCGTCGATCTTCAGGCCGACGTGCGCGGAGAACTCGGAGAAGTCGTAGAGCACGGCCGGGACGTCGTCGAAGCGCTGGGCGCCGACGCGCAGCTGCTTGAGCGTCACGGCGGGCAGCTCGAACTCGTGGCCGTTGGCGCCGCGCACCCGCACGGTGCGGGGCGGGCCCTTCGAGCGCTCCTTGCGCTTCAGCGCGTCGGCGACCGCGGAGGACACGTAGGTGACCGACGAGCCCGTATCGACCATGAAGCGGTAGGTCTTGCCGTCGGCCTGCTGCGACTCGACGAAGAAGAAGTTGGCGATCACCTGGGCGGGGACGACCACCGGCGGACGCTCCGCCTCGGGTACCCCGTGGTTGCGCGGCCCTGAAACGCACCCGGCCAGGAGGAGGCACGCGGCGATCCCGAGCAGGCCGGCCAGGGACGTTCCGCCCGGACGGAACCGGGGACAGGCGGCAGCGGGAGATCGGCGGGAAGCGGTCATTTGTGCGGTCGCGGCAGGCCCGTGCCGAGGAGCGCGGCGCAGCCCAGGAAGAGGGCGGCGACCACGAAGGTGAAGGTGCCGCCCGAGTTGAAGAAAAGCCAGCCCGCAACCGCCGGACTCAGGGCCCGCGCCAGGAAGCCCAGCGAGCGGTAGATGCCGAGCACCTTGCCCTGCTCCTCGGGCTTGGCGTAGAGCGAGATCAGCGAGGAAAGCGCGACATTGGCGAAACCGGAACCGACCGTGCTGAGCGTGAGCACGAGGTAGAGGAGCGGCGCGGAGTGCGCGATGCCCACCGCGTAGCCGATGCCAGCGAACGACAGCGCGATCAGGGCCATGCCGCCGACGGCGGACGGCTTCTCGCCCAGCTTCGGCACGAAGCGGCGGGCCAGCACGCCCTGGGTGAGGATGGAGACCACGCCGATGTTCACGAAGATCATCGTCAGGTCACGCGGCGTGTAGTGGAGGGCGTCGGCCGTGAAGAAGCTGATGGTGGACTCGAAAAAGCTGAACCCGAAGGTCACGACGAAGCCGACCACGTTGGCGCGCCGGATGGCGGCGTCGGGCTGCTGGAAAAGCGAGTGCAGGGGATTCCGCTCGCGCAGCGTCATGCCGCCGCCGCGGGCGTCCGCGGGGAGCGTCTCGCGGAAGCGCGCCTGGATCCAGACCAGGTTGGCCAGGCACAGGCCGCAGGCGATGGCCGCGGGGACGCTGAACGGATGCACGCCCCAGGCGGCGAGGCCCGGCCAGCGGTCGAGCAGGTTCCAGCCGGAGGTCAGGCCGCCGATCGCCGGCCCGGTGAGGAAGCCCAGGCCGAAGGCCACGCCGACCACGCCCATGCCCTTGGCGCGGTTTTCACGGCTGGTGACGTCCGAGACTGCGGCGATGGCCACGGCGAGGTTGCCGCCCATGATGCCGGCCAGCAGCCGGCCGGCGAAAAAGAGGAGGAAGGAGCCGCTGAAGAACAGCATCAGGTAGCTGAGGGCGTTGCCCGCGATGGTTAGCAGCAGCACCGGCCGCCGGCCGACGCGGTCGGAGTAGGCGCCCCAGACCGGGGAGAAGACGAACTGCATCAGCGCATACACCGAGCCCAGGGCGCCGGCGAAGAGGGCGCCGGTGGCGAGGCTGGAGGCATGGGCGGCGTGGGCGAGGGACTCGAGCTGCGTGACGAGCTTCGCGAGGATGCCGCCGTGGCTTTCCTTGTTCACGTACCACTCGAGCATCGCCGGGCCGACCGGGAAGAAGATCGAGAACCCGATCAGGTCGATGTACAGTGTCAGGAAGATGACGCCGAGCGACAGTTTCGGCCGGGTCTCCGGGTCGGCGGGCAGGGAGGAGGAGGGTGAAGTCGTGGTCACGAAACGGGCACGTTGAGCGAAACCCGCGTTCGCGCAAAGCCTGTTTGCAGCCGGGGTCCCGCCCGCCCGGGTTTCAGGCGAGGTGCCGGCGGATCTTGCCGACCAGGGCGTTGACGTCGTAGGGCTTCGCCACGCAGTCCGACACGCCCAGCGACCGGCAGCGGTCCATGGTCTCCTGCGCGCTGTAGCCGCTGATCACGATGACCGGCAGGGTGGGCGCGATGGTCCGCATCTGCCGCAAAGTCTCCTCGCCCGGCATGCCCGGCATCATGAGGTCGAGCAGCACGATCCGCAGGTCCCGGTGCCAATTGCGGACGATCTCCAGGGCGGCCAGGCCGTCGCCGGCTTCCAGCACCGACAGGCCGCTTTTGCGCAGCGCATGGACCGTGACCGCGCGCACCTCCTCCTCGTCGTCGACCACGAGCACGGTGCCCTGGAGCGGTCCGGTGGCACGGGCGAACGGGCTGGTTGAATTGGGCGCTTCGCCTTCGCCGGCGGGCAGGAGCATCCGGAAGGTCGTGCCCTGGCCGGGGACCGAATCCACGAACAGGGCGCCGCCGTGGCGGTGCACGATGCCGAGCACCGCAGCCAGGCCGAGACCGCGCCCGGAGAACTTGGTGGTGAAGAACGGCTCGAAGATCCGCGGCAGGACCTCGGGGGCCATGCCGGCGCCGTTGTCGGTCACTTCCAGGCCGACGTAGCGGCCGGCTTTCAGCGCCGGCGATTGCACGGCCCGGGCGAAGATCTCGGCCGGCAGCCTCTCGCTGTAGGTCCTCACGATGATGACGCCGTCGGCCCGCTCGCCGATCGCGTCGGCGGCGTTGATGACGAGGTTCATCACGATCTGGCGGAGCTGGGTGGTGTCGCCGACGACCGCGGGCAGGTCCGTGGCGGTCCGCAATTCCAGCCGCACGCGCTTGCCCACGCTCACCTCGAGCAACCCACCGATGTCGCGCACGACGCTGGACAGGTTGACGGGGGCGTTCACGAACGAGGCCTTGCCGGCGTAGGCCAGCAGCTGCGCGCACAGGTCCGCGGCGCGGCGCGCGGCCTTCTCGATCTGCTGGATCTGGCGCTTGATGGGGTGCGTGTCCGGCAACTCCATCCCCGCGAGGGAGGCGTTGCCCATGATCGTGGTGAGGATGTTGTTGAAATCGTGCGCGATGCCCCCGGCCAGCACGCCGAGGCTCTCGAGCTTCTGGCTCTCGAGCAACTGGCGCTCCAGCGCCAGCTTGTTGGCTTCGGCGGTCTTCCGTTCGGTGATGTCGGTCGAGATGCCGCACAACGCGTAGGCCTGGCCGCGGTCGTCCAGCAGCGGGAACTTGTGCGCCAGGTAGATGCGCCCGTTCGCGGGGGCGCTGCAGGTTTCCTCGAACTCGATCGGCCGGCCCGCGGCGACGACGCGCTCGTCATTGTGGCGGACGGCGGCGGCATCCGCCGCCGTGAACAGGTCCTCGTCGACGCGGCCGATGATCTCCGTGGCGGGCCGGCAGCAGAAATCGGCGAACGCCTGGTTGCAGAGCAGGTAGCGGCCCTCGAGGTCCTTGAGGAAGATGATGGCCGGGCTGTGGTCCATGATGGCCTGCAGGCGCGCCTCGCTGGCGCGCAGCTGGCGGGTCCGCTCCGCCACCTCGCTGGCGATCTGGCGCGTGCGCTCGGTGAGGTTGTGCGCGGAAAAGGCCAGCAGCCCGGTGATGGTCAGGCCGGCGAGCAGGATGAGGATGGCCTCGCTCGACGTGTTGGCGGCGGTCCAGTTGGCGTTTTGCTGGACCACCATGAGCCATTCGCGGCCGCCGACGCGGAGCGTGAAGTGGAAGTCTCCGGGGCGGTCGAGCGGGGGGGCGGCCACGATCCGCCCCGGCTCGCGCAGCGGCTCGACGCCCGCGAAGTTCGCGTAGAGCACGGTGGGCGTGCCGTCGGCGCCGACCTCGACATAGTAGGTGTCCAGCGCCTCGTTGGTCACGAGGCGGTGCGACTGCGCCAGCATCGTCTGGACGTAGAAGACGCCCTGGATGAAGCCCTCGGTCACCGGTCCGGATTTCGTCGGACGCTGGAAGGGCAGGATGAACAGCACGCCGGGCCCGGCCGTGGGGTCGGTGGTCTGGGCCAGCGGTAAGATCGGACTGGCCCGGAATTTCCCGTCCGTGCGGGCTGCCGCCAGCATCGGGGCGGACGGCGCGGTGCGCACATCATAGCCGAGGACGGATTCGTTGTTCGCCCGCGGTTCGACGTAGGTGATCGCGAAATACTCGGCATCCGGCGGCGCAATGTGCGTCGAGCCGTCGGGTCGTCGCTGCCAGATTTTCACCGGGTGCCCGACTTCCCGCGACGTTTCCTCCTCCCAGGCCGCCCGGGCGGCCTCGGGCACGATGCGCACCCATTCGAGCGCCTGCACGCCGGGATGGCGTTGCAGCAGCGAGTGGGTCACGAGCGCGAATTCCTCGCGGGTGACGAAACTCTGCCCGAGGAACGCGTCGCTCAGGCTGTGGACCATTTCGTCGTAGCTGCGCAGGTATTGCGCGGCGACGGCGGATTGCGTCTGGGCACGGCTCAGGAACCCCGCGTGCAACCGCTGCGCCTGCTGCCGGCGCGCAAACTGCCAGATGGCCACCGACAGCACGGTTCCGACGAGCGCGATGACGACCACCTGGCCGTGCCGACGGAGGGGGGAGACCATTCCCGCAGCATGATGCATCCGCGGGTGCCCGGCGATGGCAAATTGGTCCGCCTGTGGCGGTCAGAGCCGGTACGGCAGCGGGAACCGGCCGGTGAGGGCCACGACCTTCTGCTTGGTCGCGGCGAGCGCGGCCGCCTCATCCGGCTGGCCGATCGCCGCGAGCACGCCGTCGATCAGGCCGGCGATCTCGGCCATCTCGGCCTCCTTCATCCCGCGCGTGGTCATGGCGGGCGAGCCGAGGCGGATGCCCGAGGCCTGGAACGGCGAGCGGGTCTCGAACGGCACGGTGTTCTTGTTGCAGGTGATGTTGGCCTTATCGAGCGTCTCCTGCGCGACCTTGCCGGTGAGCTCCGGGAACTTGGCGCGGAGGTCGACGAGCATGAGGTGATTGTCGGTGCCGCCGGAGTTGATCTTGTAGCCGCGCGCGGTCATGGCGGCGGCGAGCGCCTGCGCGTTCCGGACGACCTGGCCGCTGTAGGCCTTGAACTCCGGTTTCAGGCACTCGCCGAAGCAGACGGCCTTGGCGGCGATGACGTGCATGAGCGGCCCGCCTTGAATGCCAGGGAATGCCTGGGAATCAATTTCTTTGGCGTACTTTTCCTTGCACAAAATCAATCCGCCACGCGGTCCGCGCAATGTC
>CAYMSE010000112.1:0-5325 GCA_964392935.1 uncultured Oleiharenicola sp. | reverse complement strand
ACAGCCTCTAGATGAAATCATTCTACTTAACCTTCTTCCTCTTTGCGTTGACATTAAGTGCAGCGGCTCAAACCAACACGGTATCCGATCAAACCGAGTTCAACGCGCTAAAGGCCTTGTGGGACAGCACTAACGGCGCGGGCTGGACCAACAACAGCGGCTGGCCGACAACCGGCAACTGGCCTTCGTCGGCAACAGCTGCGGAGATGGACAACTGGTATGGAATTGTCGTTGCTAACGGGGATGTTACGCAGGTGAGACTTGATAACAACAACCTTACCGGGCAGCTGCCATCGGCCGTCGGTACTCTTACGCGGCTTCAGACTCTTTACCTTCAGACGAACCAGCTCACGGGAAAGATACCTTCGACGTATGGAAATCTTGTAAACATTGTCAATTTCTATTTGAATGGGAACCAGCTAACGGGTCCCTTACCGTCTTCCCTAAGTGCGTTAACCGGGATGCGCTTTTTCCATATCGAGAGCAATCATCTTTCCGACTCCGTTCCCGCCATCTTCACCAACATGACCTCGATCACAGAGCTGTCTTTAGCCAACAATCGATTTAACGGAACTCTTCCCCTGCTGAGAGGATCCAGCAATATCGACGTGAGTAATAATATGTTTACCGGAGACTTTCCAACGATCAGCGGTTCGGTTGTTGCGGTGGTTGCCTCCAACAATGGCTTTACAAGCGTCCCATCGTCCGTTACATCGTCCACGCTATTGACAAAATTCGATTTTCGAAACAATGAGCTGATAACCTTGCCATCCACGCTGGCTTCAAACACCAACAAAGGAAATTTGCTATTGATGATCCAGAACAACCAGTTGGATTTTTCCGTGCTGGAATCGTATGTCTCCGGTTTTAAATCCGGATCGGTTGTTGTTCCCCAGAAGTCGATCAAAGATGAAGTGACCAGGGTTATAACCATTGGCGGCACGCTCACCCTTACAGGCCGTGCACCTGGCGCAGCCACATCTATGAAATGGCAGAAACAATCGGCCGATGGAACCTGGTCGGATATTTACACCGGCCAGACGTATGCAAAAAGCAACGTTGATCCAACAGACGAAGGTGTTTACCGATGGACGTCGACCAGCACCTCGTTTTCGGGAGCCGTCATATCCAGCGAAGGGATCCAGGTGAAAACGGCCGGCAGGTTTACCCTCGACAACTGGTGCTTTCAATATAAGTACGACGGCAGAAGGCGGATGACTCATAAGAAAGTCCCAGGCGCCGATTGGGTCTATATGGTCTACGACGATCGGGATCGTCTCGTGATGACACAGGATGGCAATCAACGGCAACTCAATCAATGGACCTATACAAAGTACGACGCGTTGAACAGAACGATCATGACTGGTCTATATACGCATGCTTCTACGATCGATCAGGCAACCATGAGTGGATTGATCAGCGATTCTGTGTTCTATGAAACTTTCGACGGTGCGAGTACGGATTTCCAGTATACAAATAATGTCATGTCGTCCTTGCCCGGCACGTTCGAGCCGTTGACGGTGACGTATTATGACAATTATGATTTTCTTCACGACGATGGTTATTTTTTGTATAAACCCGATCATGTTTCCCTACAAGATTCGACGGAGAATAAGCGGGTAACGGGTCAGATTACTGGCGTTTGGACGAGGGTTTTAGGGAAAGATAAGCAGTGGATGCGAACGGTAAATTATTACGATGACAAGTACAGACTGATACAATCGATATCGGAGGATCACAAGCGGGGCCTGAACTGTATTACAAATGTATATGATTTCACAGGTAAGCTTATCAATACCAGGACGGAGGCGTTCGACCATCGCATCGACTGGAGCAATGTTCCATTTACAACCTGGGTCGAGGACGACAGGCTGATGGGTCGGTCAGTGGGAGGGGCTCCGCCGTATGCATATTCAACGCAGCAAATCGCTGCCAATGCGGATGGATGGGTTGAATTCACGTGCACATCGGATAGTACTTTTAGTTCGAGCCGCATGTTTGGTTTTTCACTGAACACCTCGTTGTCTCCCATAGCTTATGGAGTAAAGCAGTTAATAACAGAGAACACATGGTTAAGCATGATCGAAGTTTGGGAAGGGGGCAGCCTGAAGGCGTCGAAGCCGTCCAAAGGAGGTGATGTGATTCGTATTGAAAGAAAGGGCATGACGATATATTACAGGCAAAATGGCGCTGTATTTCATTCCACGCCCGTTACACTCCGCCCGGCATTTTATGCCTATGCAGTCATGTATGAAACGAATTCTATACTTTTCAATCCAAAAATATCTTCTGTCAGGGGCACGATTCTTACCGAAAGGCATTTTGACTACGATCATGCAGGAAGGCTAACCCACACGTGGCATGGACGTGAAACAGGTTCGATGCTGTTGCTGTCGAAGAATGAATACAATGAGCTTGGACAACTCATCGACAAGAAACTTCACACCAGCGATGAGATCCATTACCACCAAAGCCTCGACTATCGTTATAACATCCGTGGCTGGCTGACGTCGATAAATGGTGCAGAGCTCGGTTCTAACGCAAAAAATGCTGATTCGCTATACGACCGGAAAGATCTGTTCGGCATGGATTTATTGTACAATGAGACGATCGGAGGACTGGACAATACAGGCATGTACAACGGGAATATATCCGCGATGCAATGGAGCAACAATCTTGGATTGGGTACGAAGAAGATGCGAGCGTATAAGTATGAGTATGATGGGATGAACCGCCTGACGGATGCAGATCATAAGGTTCATATTAATACAACCTGGCAGCAATCGCCAGCATGGGATGAACGAGATCTTACGTATGATTTGAACGGCAACCTTAAAACGTTGAACCGCACGGATGAAACGGGGGCGGTGATGGATCAGCTCGACTATCGATATGGCGATGCCCATAGCCAGACGAATATGCTTCGAAAGGTAACGGATACAGGTTCGTCGAAGGGCTTTGCCGACGTCACCAGCGTCGATGACGACTATGCCTACGACCGCAACGGGAACTTGATATTCGATAAGAACAAGGGCATCACATCGATCACGTACAATCATCTCAACCTGCCCGAGAAGGTGACCAGGTCGACGGGCGATTATATTCTTTACACCTACGATGCCACCGGCAGGAAGCTTGCGCAGGATGTTTATAATAGTTCGGATCTTCTAAAGAAGCGAAGCGACTATCGGGGCGAATGGTTTTATGAGAACGATACGCTGAGGTTTGTCAACCACGAAGAGGGGCGTGCGGTGGTGGAAGGCGACTGGGTTGCGGCCCCTCAGCTGCTGCCCGATCCGACGATGGGGAATCCGGCCAGTTATGGGCCCGCAGGATCGACGAGCGTTACAATCAGTGGTGTTACGCAAAACGGCCAGAACTATGTGAAGGTAGTGAGTGAGCAGCCGAACAGCACTCCGGGATTTTTGTCACCGTTTGTCAACGTTGGTCCCGGCAAGATGTATACGTTGAGACTGAAGGGCTATGTAAACGGCAGCTCTCAGGTTGTGTTGTACGTGTTGGGCAACGGGTATATGTCAGGCGATATAGTATGGCCGGGTCCGTCGTTGCCTCAGGGGCAGGAGAACGAGGGATGGATGGAAGTGACGTTCAGGGTTCCGGAGACGGCGAACCGGGTAAGAGTGGGTGCGGCATGGAGCGCAGGCGTTACGATCGGTGCCGAGTTTTACGTGAACGACATGGAGCTGTATGAGTACAATGGCATTCATGGCAATACGGTTTTCTCACCGACGGGATATACGTATCAGTATCATTTGAAAGATCATCTGGGCAATGTTCGGATGACGTTTACGACGAAGGATGAGACGGACAGCGTGAAGGCCACGTACGAAGAGGACCAGATGTCTGCGGACGGATCGAACTTTTTGAATTACGATGCAGCCAGACGGGTGAACAGTGCGTTGTTTGATAAGACCAGGGGCAATTTGCCGGGATATGCGCAGCGTCTCAGTGGAATTGAAAACGAAAAGATAGGTCTTGCCAAATCATTTTCGGTGATGCCCGGAGATATTATCAAGGCCGAGGTATATGCGAAGTATTTTGATGTTCCCGCCGATACGCTGCAACTGCCGATGGTGCTTCAGACGCTGCTTGCAAATATTCTGCATCCGGCGACTTCCGGCGGAACTGTTATCGATGGAAGCGGCTATGCAACAGGTGGAACGCTGGGCATCCCGTGGCTTGGAGGCTCTGGTGACCCCGACGAAAACGAGGAAGCACCGAACGCCTATCTTGCGTATATTTACATGAACAGGAACTATGATCCCTCGAGTGTACGAATTGGCAAGATACCGTTAACGGTTGCCGCCCGCGAAGACGGCTCCGACGTGGACCACGAACTGTTGTCGCTCATTGATACCGTAAAAGAAGCTGGATATGTGTATGTGTATTTGAGGAACGATAAGGTGAATCGAGAAGTGTATTTTGATGATTTTAAAATAGAACATGTTAAATCACCAGTAATACAGAGCCAGGACTTTTACCCCTTCGGACTGACGTTCAATAGTTACTCACGCGAGAACTCTCTTGCGAATCAGTATCAATTCGGGGGTAAGGAAAAGCAAGACGAGCTGAGTTTAGACTGGCTTGATTTCGGCGCTCGCATGTACATGTCTGATATTGGACGATGGGGAGTTATAGATATACTGGGCGAGAAAAAAGCATGGCAATCGTTGTATCAGTACTGTAGTAACGACCCGATCAGGCGAATAGATCCCGACGGAAAAGATGACTACACCGTTGATAAAAAGGGCAATATAGTCCTCCTTCAAGCAAAGCCAGATGACAAGCAAGATAAATTGATTGCCTTGGGTAAGTCGGGTAAGCTCAACTACAATAAAAAAGGTGAGCTAACGAATAAGACTCATACACTTGACAAAGGCGTTCTTGGTTCGAAACAAACTCAAGAATCTCGTAAAGATCCTGATGCAATGACAAACGAACAGCAAGTTTCTCGTGATAGTTATGAAATTAAAGGTAAGAGTGTTGATAAGTCTGTAGGTCTCTTCAAGTTCCTGGCAAAGAATACAAGCGTTGAGTGGAGTCTAAGTAAAGGGATTGATGCAGCTGGGAACAAGCTCGGGCTTTTAATTACCTCCCATGAAGAAAATAGAGTTGCTGGGGCTCGAGACGTGATTCATTCATACATCGACAATAAAGCTTTTATTCCCTATGCCAACTATCACAATCACCCGGACGGCGGTTCGCGTCCATCAGGTATTGCGGGTGATCTTGGTTTTGCTTCGCAGATAAAAGAGAAGATTCCAATCACTAGATTTTATCTGTTTACATCGACTCCGCAAGGAG
>CAYMSE010000111.1:0-3884 GCA_964392935.1 uncultured Oleiharenicola sp. | reverse complement strand
CAGGAGCACCGGGCGGAGATTGCGGCCGTGCGCGGCGAGCCCGGTGAGCCGGCGCTCGGCGCGGCGCGCGGCCGTGCGGGCGACGTCGAGGGCGGCCGCGTGGGGATTGGCGCCGGGAGTGGCCCAGCCCTCGAGCTTCGGCCCGCGCGCCTCCACGGCCGCCACGGCGGCGTCGAGGCGCGCCAGCTCCGCCACGCGGATGCGGGTGTACTTCGAGGCCCCGTAGCGCTCGACGTCGGGCTCCGCGCAGGACACCTCGCCCATGAGCGCCACGAGGTCGCGCTGGATTTGCTCGAGCTCGCCGGCGTCGCGGCCGGGCGGGCGGTTCGCCTTCGCGACGCCCAGCGCGGCGTTCAATTCGTCGAGCGCGCCCACGGCCTCCACCTGCGGGTGGTGTTTCGGCACGCGCTGGCCGTAGAGCAGGCCGGTGGTGCCGTCGTCGCCGGTGCGCGTGGCAATCGAGCGGGGGCGTTCCGGGGGCATCTCAGGCCTTCTTGCCCGCCTCGCGCGTCTGCTTCTTCAGGGCCTTGAGCGCGGGATCGAGCGCGGCAAGCACCGCCTTGTCCATGCGGTCGATGAACAGCACGCCGTTGAGATGATCGTATTCGTGCTGGACGCAGCGGGCGAGCAGGCCGTTGCAGCGGAGCGTGTGCGCGTGGCCCGCGACGTCCCGGAACTTGACCGTGATCTCGTCCGGCCGCACGACGTCGCCGCGGATCTCGGGAAACGACAGGCAGCCCTCCTCGTACGCGCTGGCGGGTTCCGGCACGGCGACGACCTCGGGATTCACGATGGTCAGCGGCATGAACAGCTCGAGCGGCGGCCGCGTGCCGTCGAATTTCCAGTCGAAATCGCTGTCGGTCTGGCGCAGGTCCACCACACAGAGCTGAATGGCCTGGCCGATTTGCTGCGCGGCCAGCCCGATGCCATGGGCCGCGTGCATGGTTTCGATCATGTCCGCCGCCAGCTGCGCCAGGGCCCCGTCAAAGACGGTGATTTTGGCACCTTTTTTGCGAAGGATGGGACTGTTGAAGTGAACAATCGGCAGGACCATGGGTCAGGGTTACCAGCCACGGTATTTCCGCGCCGAAGGGTGCGGCAAATAAATTTGTTTCCCGTCGCCCAAACGCTATGCCTTCGACCATGTCCTCGACCGCGCCGGCTCCGGCCGCCCGATCCGCCGTGTGGCAGCTCTGGCTGGGGCTGGGACTGGGGTTGCTGCTCGTGGCCTGGCTGCTGCCGGTCAACGTCAAGTCCCTGAACACCGCGCTGCTGCGCGAGGCGGGCCGCGACACGCCGACCGTCGCCGCGTTCGGCCGCGAACTCCTCCAGCTCGACAAACCCGGCCCGGCCGCGCTCGCCCTCGACGCGGCGCGCAAGGTCGGCGATCCCGGCGCGGGCCCGCTCGACGCCGCGCTGGCGGACTTCGCGCGGAACCACCGCGAGATGATGCCGTGGGGCGGCTGGGACGTCGCGCTCGAGCCGCTGCTCGTCAACCGCAACGCCGCGTCGCCGGCCGCGTCGCAGCCCGTGCTGAACTTCATGGTGACGCAGCAGGCGCGGGAGAACCTGCGCCACTACCTCGCGGTGTCGCGCCTGCCCGGCGTGCAGATCCTGCTCCGCACTGCCGAGATCACCTCGACGCAGCGCTTCGTGCCCGCGAACCGCCCGGGCGGCCAGCCGCTCGACGCCGTGATCCTGCTGTCCGCCTACCTCTGGCAGACCGAGCGCCTGTCGGCCGGCCTGCAGCGCGAGGTCCGGGGCCTGGCCGAGGCCGCGGTCGCCAGCGGGCACATGGGCGAGCTGGAGGATTTCTACCTCGACATCCTCACGCTGGGCAAACGGCTCAACTGGGTGCAGCTGTCCGAACTGCTCCGCACGACCGGCAACCTGGGCACGGTCGGCCAGTTCGCACACCTGTCGCGCGTCGCCCCCGAGCACCTCGCCAACCTCTACACGGCGGCGCTGATGACCAAGTCCGCCGACGGCGTCGCCAACTACCTGATCGCCTTCGGCCAGCCCGGCGCGGAACAGCTGCAGCAGGCGCTGGCCTTCGGCGAGGGCGCCGTCACGCAGCTGGTGCAGCGGCAGGTGCCGGTGACCCGGGCCAGCGGCCCCGAGTTCGAGTTCGGCGCGGCGTTCGTCCTCCGGCACCCGGAGGTCGCGCTGCTGGCGAAGTACGCCGCCTTCCTCGGGGGTATCTTCCTGCTCCTGCGCGCCGTGGACCGCCGGCTGTTCTCCTCCGTCGAGTCGGCGCTGCGCAACGCCTTCCCGCGGATGGGCAGCGGGATCGTCGCCGCGATCCTCACGTTCATCTTCTTCGTCTTCTCCGAGCCGTTCCTGCTCAAGGCCGCGCCCGTCTCCGAATACCGCCTCAAGCTCGCCGTGCCGGTCATCGGCACCGCCGTCGCGCCGGCCGCCTCCGCTTCCACCACACCCACCATGGACATCTCCACCATCCTCTCGATCACGGCCTTCGCGGCCCTGCAGCTCGGCATGTATGTCATCTGCCTGCTGAAGATCTCCGACGTCTCGCGGCAGCCGGTGCCCGCGGTCACCAAGCTCAAGCTGATGGACAACGAGGAGAACCTCTTCGACGGCGGGCTCTACATCGGCATCGCCGGCACCGCCACGGCGCTGGTCCTCCAGGTCCTCGGGGTGATCGACGCCAACCTGCTCGCCGCCTACTCCTCCAACCTCTTCGGCATCGTCTGCGTGGCGCTGGTCAAGATCCGCCACGTGCGGCCGTTCAAGCGCCAGCTCATCCTCGAGATCCAGCAGGCCGCGACGGCCTGAGGACGCCGTCATGAACAAGACCCTCCTGCTCATCATCTGCGACTTCCTGTTGCTGAACCTGCTGGCGCTGACGCGCTGGGAGAAGGCGGAGCCGACCCACCTGCAGCTGGAAACCGCGGCGCCGCGCTCCGCGGCCAACGCCCCGGCGGTGAACGCCGACATGGTGGAGCTCATGCGCGTCTCGCTCGAGGACGAGCAGAAGTCGCGCGCGCAGCTCGCCGCGCAGCTCGCGGCGACGGAAGGCAACCTCTCCGAGCGCGAGAAGAACCTCGCCGCCCTCCAGCAGCAGAAGGGCCAGCTCGAGAGCGCCCTGACCGCCACGCAGAGTTCCGCCAAGGAGCTCGAGAAGCGCTACTCGGCGGCGACGCAGGACGCCTTCCTTTCGAAGGAGCAGCTCGCCAAGCTCCAGCGCGAGCTGGAGGAGAAGCGCGCCGAGGCCGAGCGCCAGCAGGCCGAACTGGCCCGCATGGAGCGGCAGAACGCCGAGGCGCGCCAGCGCATCGAGAACCTCAACGTCGCCGTCCGCGTCTCCGAGCAGGAGAAGCAGCTCCTCGCGCAGAACCTCACCGAGGCGAAGCAGCAGGTCGAGGTCGAGCGCCTGGAGCGCGCCAAGGTCCAGGAGCAGACCACGCAGCTGGCGCAGGGCGTCGGCCAGCTGGCCGAGAAGTCGGGCCAGCTGACGCAGGAGATCCGCGACAACCGCCCGATCAACCCGAACCAGATCTTCACCGAGTTCCTCGCCAACCGCGTCCAGTCCGCCGTCACCACCCGCCGGCCCGGGCTGTTCAGCCCGACGGTCAAGGACAAGCAGGCCCAGACGGTGCTGGTGAGCGACGGCAACCGGACCTACGCGCTGCTGCACCTCAGCGACACGCCGTTCACCCTGACGGAGGTGCCGACGGACTACGACCAGGTCCTCGGCCGCGTCAGCCGCGGCTCGGCCAGCGCGCCGATCGGCGAGCTGCAGTTCCTGCGCCTCGACCCGCGGCTGGTCGTGGTCCCGGTCGACGCGTCGCTCGTGTCGGCCCTCGGCGCCAAGGTGTACCGGCTGGCGAAGGAGTCGTTCAAGTTCCCCAGCGCCGTGCTGG
>CAYMSE010000110.1:0-2766 GCA_964392935.1 uncultured Oleiharenicola sp. | reverse complement strand
GGCAAGCCGGGTTCTCATGCCCGGAGCAGAGCCGCGATCCGCCGTCCCGGCAAGGCCGGAGGGCCGTGCGCCCAGGTGCCATGTCACGTATTACGTGACATTCGGATTGGCGAACGGGCGCGGTGGCGGCCGCGGGGTTACCAGGCGCGATCGACGCGGAGCGCTTCGAGCGCATTCTCGGCCGGGTCGGGGAGCTCGGACAGGAAATCCAGGCCCGTGCGGCGCTCGATCTCGTCGATCGACGTGAGGTAGTCGTCGAGCCGGCCGCCGGGCGGGGTCTCCTGCGGGAAGAGGAACGCCTCGGCGCGCACGCTGCCGCCGCTCTCGTCGACGACGATCATGTAGAACGCCTCCGGCACCGCCACGCGCCGGCGCAGCCGCTCCGAGGTCGCACCGAACACCGGGCCGGCCAGCACCCAGACTTCGCCGAAGCGCCCCGCGTAGTTGGTGGCGATCCGTTGCTCGAGATCCTTCCACAGCCCGGCGTTGAGCGCGTGACGCTGCGGGCAGATGTTGGACATCTGGAAGGTCTCCTCCTGGGCGCGCCGGCCGTACCGGGTCGCGATCGCGTAGTTCGGCGCCATGTGCCCGCGATCGTACCCGCTGCCGTTGTAGAGCGCCGACTCGACGCGGGCGGCGGTGCGGAGGTCCGGCACGAAGGCCTCGGGCCGCGGCGGTGCGTCCCCGAGGGCGACGTCGGCGACCCGGTACGCCGCCCACAGCGGGTCGCCCAGCGCGTCGCTGTAGCCGACGAGGTAGCCGGTGTTGGCCAGCACGCGCACGGGACCCGCCACCAGGCCAGCTGCCCGCGGCACGCCACCGTAGGCGTGCGCCTTGTCGCCGGCCGCGACACCGCCGACGAAATCGCGGCTGCCGTAGAGCTGCCAGAGATCCCACGCCACGTCGAAGGCCGTGATGTGCTTGCGCGCATCGAACGCGTTCCCGACGAGTCGGGACACCTCCGCCTGGCGCGTCGGCGGCTGGAACAGGTACCAGCTGCCGATGACGCCCCAGAGCACCAGGTTGGCGACGACAAACACCCTGGTGCTGCGCAGCGCGGAGGGCAGCTTCGCGCTGCCGGCGGATTTGCGGCCCATGAAGGCGGATTTGTGCGCGTCGAACTGCGGCAGGCAAGGTGGAACCTGCACTCCGTGCAGGTTAAGCCCGCACGGAGTGCGGGCTCCACCGCCCGAGATCCGCCGCTCAGAACCGGATCTTCACGTAGCCCTCGATGCGGAACGGCTGCTCCTGGAAGACGAGGATGCTGCCGGAGAAGGCGTCGCCGTTGTGGTACCAGTTGCGCTCGTTGGTGAGGTTGAGGAAGTCGACGTTCACGATCCATCGCTTCGTCTCGTAGAAGAGTGAGGCGTTGAACAGGTATTGCGCGGGAATGTGCCACTCGCGGTCGAGGTTGCCCTCCTGGCGGCTGGTCCACTGGGCGTTGCCGCCGAAACCGAAGCCGCTCGCGGTGCGGTAGCGGAAACTGCCGTTGAGGATCGTCTCCGGGAAGCCCAGCAGCGGCCAGTCGCCGTCCGGCACCTGGTTGCCGAAGGGATTGAAGCTGCCGGTCGACGTGCCCTTCCCGCCCGGGCCCGGGCCGGCGAGATAGGCAGCGTAGATCGAGCGGCCGCCCATCTGGAACGGGCGCGAATCGAGGTAGTGCCCGCTCTGGAAGGTCGCGTTGAAGGTCGCGTTGAGGTGCGTGTCCGGCTGGTACACCGCCTCGAACTCGAGGCCGCGCACGACGATGTCGCTCTTCTTGCCGCCCAGGGACACGCGCGAGCGGGTCTGGTCGAACGCCGCGAGCCCGGCGAAGAGCTTGTTCTCGAGGAGGGAGTATTTCGCGCCCACCTCGGCCAGCTCGCTCAGGTTGCGGAAATCGTCGTCGTTGATGACGCCGTCGGGCGTGTTGAGGATGATGCCGCCGCCCGTGACGTTGCCGTTGGCGGCGCGGACGCGCTGCAGCGTGGCGTAGTAGGAAGCCTTGGCGTTCGGGCGCCACAGGAGGTTCACGTTGTTCGAGAACGACGCGACCGTCGTCGAGTCGTGGAACGGGATGCCGGTCTCGGCCTCGAACGGGTCGCGCGCCTTCGCCGCGAACCAGTCCTCGCGCACGCCGACGAGCAGGCTGAGCGTGTCGGTGAGCTTCGCCTCGTGCTGCCAGAACACCGCGGGGTTCCAGAGCGTCGAGATCACCGTCTCCGGCGTGTCGTAGGCCGCGGGGAAGAACAGGTGCCCGTCCGGGCCGGCGAAGCCCGGATAGTACGAGTTCGGATACTGCGCCGCCTGGTCGAAGCGGCGCGACGGGTCGGTGACGTCGAAGTTGTAGAGGTACTCGTTGAAGTAGTTCGTGTAGGATTTCCGGTGCTCGTAGCGCAGCGTCGCGCCGCCGATGCTGCTCTGCGGGCGGCCGAACAGGTCGAACTTCAGGTGCGCCTCGGTGCGGCTCTCGGCCGTGTCCTGCCAGACGTACTCGAAGTACTCCGACGCGTTCACGCGGTGGCGCTCGATGGTCTCGAGCAGCGTGCGGTTGACGAGGGTGAACTGGGGCGAGAACTCGAGCGTCGAGATCAGCTGCGCGTGCCCGGCGTTGGCGTTGGACAGGTCGCCCTTCGAGAAGAGCACTTGGTCGCGGCCGATGGTGGTGGTGCCCGTGACCTGGATCGGACCCGGGCCGCTCGGCAGGTCGGGTGAAACACCCTGATAGTAGACGCCGCGGTCGATGAGGTCCTGGTTGGGCCGGTTGACGCCGAGGATCTCGGGCCA
>CAYMSE010000109.1:0-6028 GCA_964392935.1 uncultured Oleiharenicola sp. | reverse complement strand
CCCGCAGCCGGCGCCGGGGCCGCCGTCTGCTCCAGTTGCTGCAGCTGCCGGGCGATGGCCTCGTGCAGCGCCTGGCCCTGGGCGTCGAGCGGATAGGGCTGGCCGTGGAACGCCGCGCGCAAGCCGTCGACAAAGGCCTCGAACTGCGCGTCGGTCCAGCCGAGGCGCGTGATGCGGCTGCTCTCGGCGAGGCTCGAGCCGATCTGCGAGTAGGCGTTCAGCGGAAAGGCATTCGCGGCTTTCTCCGGTTCGGCGGCGGGGAGACCGAGCGGCAGGACCAGCAGGCCGAACCGGGTCAGGCAGGACGACAGGGTTTTCATGGCGGGGCGGAATGGTGGTGATGGTGGCCGGCCGCGGCGTCAACCGGCAGCGCAAACGTCGGCAGCGTGACGGGTTCGGCGGCGGGCGCGTCCTCGACGACACGGTAGGCATGATCGGGCTGCAGGTCCGCCAGCACCTGCGTGTGACCGGTCACGGGCCAAAAGATCTCCACGCGCTCGATCGCGCTGGCCTGCCCGAGGCCGATCTCGCGCCGCAGCGGCGCCGAGCCGAAACTCGCACCGGTGTTCACCGTGCGGTAGATGGCGCGCGTGGCGCCGTTCTCCCGGATGACGACCTTCACGCGCGCGCCGATGGCGAGGCGGTTGGACTGCACGCCCTCGAGGATCAGCTTCAGCCAGTGGTTGCCGTGGCCGGGATTGGCGAAGAGCTGGTTGTGGTAGACGTCGGCCTCCACCGCGCCGCCGACGACCTCGTAGATGTCCTGGTCGCCGTCGTTGTCGATGTCCCCGAACGCCACGCCGTGCCCCTTCTGCAGCTGGCCGAAGCCGCCCGCGGTCGTCACGTCCTGGAACCGCCGGCCCGCATCGTTGCGGAACATGCGGTTGGGAATGAGCGTGGCGAAATCCGGGTCGCCGGTGCCGAGGTACAGGTCCAGCCAGCCGTCGTTGTCGAGGTCGCCGAAGTTGTTGCCCATCGTGTGGAGGAGCTTGCTGACGCCCATCGCCTTCGTGACGTCCGAGAAGGGGCCGTCGCCGTTGTTGTGGTACAGCTTCGCCTTCTGGCCCGGGTGCGGGCGCCCGAGGTAGTCCGCGAGCACGTCGCCGGAGTTCTGGATGAAGTAGCCGGTGACCATCAGGTCGTCCCAGCCGTCGTTGTCGTAGTCGAAGAACCAGCACGGGAAGCTCTGGCCGGCGGGATTGATGCCGGCCGCCTCGGTGACGTCCGTGAATTTCCAGGGCGCCTGCGGCGAGCGGTCGGCGCCGGCCGGGCCGTCGTTGTGCAGGAGGATCCGGTTGCCCTGCCGGTTCGAGAGGAACAGGTCGGGCCGGCCGTCGTGGTCGTAGTCGGCGCTGGCGACGCCCTTGAAGAAGCCGACGAAGGCCACGCCGTTCTCGACCGCGCACTCGGTGAACGTGACGCCGGCGCCGCTGGACCCGGCGCCGCCGCCGTTGTTGCGGAAGAGCTCGCACGGATTTCGGTCGTTCTCCAGCGACTCGTTGCCGAGGAACAGGTCAAGCCAGCCGTCGCCGTTGAAGTCGAACCACACCGCGGTCTGCGTGGGCCGGCGGTGTGCGATCAGGCCGGTCTGCTCGGTGACGTCGGTGAAGGTGAAGTCGCCGTTGTTGTGGAGGAGCGTGACCGGGTAGTGGCCCTCGGTGTAGAGCCAGCCGCCGCGCAGCACCAGCACGTCGGGATAGCCGTCGTTGTCGTAGTCCGCGTGGATCAGGTTCAGGCCCGACACGATGCCGGTCAGCCCGGCCTGCGCCGTGCGCTCGGTGAACGTCCCGTCTCCGTTGTTGCGGTAGACGCGCAGCTGGTCCTTGGGCGTGAAGCCCCACGAGGACACCATCACGTCGAGCAGGCCGTCCTTGTCGAAATCCTCGAGCACCACGCCGCCCGCGAGCCCCTCGGTGTCGAGCCCGAGCGCGCCCGCGACGTCGGGGAAGCGCTTGATGTCGTAGTCGGACGCAAACGTCTTCGGGTCGACGACCCAGCGCGGCGGCACCTGGTCCGGGTACTCGCCCAGCGTCATGTACGCGATGTTGAGCAGCCAGCGGGCGCGCAGGTCGCCGGGGTATTTCTGCAGCAGCTGGGTGAGCACGCCGACCGCCGCGCGCGAGCCCGCGGGGAGCTGGTGCACGCCGCCGCCGCGGATGGGGAAAATGCAGGAGTCCTGGTTGTGGTTGAGCAGGCAGTTGGCCCGCTCGCCCATGCGCAGGTGGCAGAGGGCGCGGCCGGTCATCAGGTTGTTGTCGAGCGCCGCGTCCAGCGGCAGCCCGGCCTCGCGCACGAAGGCCTCGATGGCGTCGTACTCCTGCAACGCGGCCTCCTCCTGCGCGGACTGGAGGAGCTGGAGCGCGAGCTTGAGCTTGAGATCGAGCCGCGCCTGCGGGTCGGTGGCCGCGGCCTCGCGGGCGCGCAGCAGCGGCACCTGCTCCGAGCACCGGATCGCGTTCTTCAGCGGATCCGCCGCGCGGTAGATCGACTGCACGAGGTCGATCATGCGCCGGGTGCTCGCCGGCTGGACGAAGTGGTCGTTGGGCGGCCGGGGCGCGGCGCCCGCCGCCAGCGCCACGGCGCCCGCGAACGCGGCGAACGCGCAGCGGAGGCCGGGGCGCGGCCAACGGGGGGCCGGTGATCGGGCGTGGGACGTCAAGGCAGGGGCGAGCATGGGGACGGAGCCGCGCCGGCAAGGGCGCGGGGGCGGGAAGCAGGGAAAGCGGGGTGAGACGCGGCGGCGCGGGGACGTCAGGCCGGCCGGCCGCCGGTGAAACGCTCGAGCTGCCCGCGCAGGCTGCGGCTCAGGGGCAGGCGCGTGCCGTCGCGCAGGACCACCGTGTAGTCGCCGTACTGCGCGGGCTGGATCTCCTTGATCTGGTCCAGGTGCACGATGGCCGACCGGTTGATGCGCGCGAAGCTGGCGGTGCCGAGCCGGGATTCGATCGCCGTCATCGTCTCGCGCAGCATCAGGCGGCCGGAGACCAGGTGGAGCATCACGTAGTTGTCCGCCGCCTCGACGCGCACGATCTCGTCCGGCCGCAGGAACACGAGGCGGCCGTCGGCCTTCACCGTGATCCGGTCGGGTTTCGGGGCGCTCGCCGGCGCGGGCACCGCGGCGCCGGGTTCGCGCGTGCGCTGCAGGTGCTCCAGCACGCGCCGCAGCGCCTGCAGGAAGCGCTCGCGGTCGAAGGGCTTCAGCAGGTAGTCGACCGCGGCCACGTCGAAGGCATCGACCGCGAACCGCTCGTGCGCGGTGGCGAAGACGATCGCCGGGCGCTGCACCTCGGGAATCTCCGCCAGCACCTGCAGGCCGTCGCAGCCCGGCATCTGCATGTCGAGGAACACGAGGTCCGGCGCGGCGCGGCGGATGGCGGCGATGGCGTCGGTGCCGCTGCCGCACTCGCCGATCAGCTCGAACGCCGGCTCGGCCTTGAGGAAGCCGCGCAGCCGGTCCCGCGCGAGCGGCTCGTCGTCGACGATGAGGGTGCGGATTTTCATCCCGGCAAAATTACCCGCACTTCCAAGCCGCCCGCGGCGTGATTGGCCAGCTCGAACGTATGCCGGTCGCCGTAGAGTTCGCGGAGCCGGGCGCGGGTGTTGGCCAGGCCGATGCCCTCGCGGGTGAAGCCGCCGGGCGGCACGCCGCCGCCGTTGTCGCGCACGACGAGCACGACGCGGCCGGCCTCGCGCTTCGCCTCCACCGCGATGCGCCCGGGGCGGTCCTGCGGCTCGATGCCGTGGCGGATGGCGTTCTCCACCAGCGGCTGGAGGATCAGGCTCGGCACCTCGACGTCGAGCACGTCGGGGGCCGCGGCGATCTCGGTCGTCAGTCGGTCGCGGAACCGGATGCGCTCGATCTCGAGGTACTTCTCGATGAACGCGATCTCCTCGCGCAGCGGCGTGAGCGGCTGGCCGCGGTGGTGCATGGTCAGGCGCAGGAGCTCGCTGAGGCGCACGAGCATGCGGTCCGCCGCGTCGACGTCGGAGTGCATGAGCGAGGCGATGCCGTTGAGCGTGTTGAACAGGAAATGCGGCTTGAGCTGGCGCAGCAGCGACTGGAGGCGGGCCTCGGTGAGGTGCTTCTCGAGTTCGAGCGCGTGCACCGTGCGCTCGTGGTACTTCCGGTAGTAGTCGAGCGCGTGGCTGATGGTCACAATCACGCCGTAGATGAGCAGGTTGAACGGGTAGGTGCGCGCGAGCAGCGGCCGGAACACTTCGCCGAACGTCACCGGCTCGTCGATCAGCAGCCCGTGGGCCTGGCCGACCAGCGCGCGCAGCACCACGTACACGAACGAGCACACGAGCGCGGCGCCGAGGTGCACGAGCGCCGTGCGCCACGGCTGCGCGCCCTCCGGCGGAAAGCGGCGCGACAGCCAGATCACCGGGACCGAGAGCAGCGCCCACACGTACCAGTCCCCAAGCGAGTAGCTGATCGCCTGGCCCCAGGTCACCGAGCGCCCGAGCAGCGTGCTCGAGAGGTAGAACTGGCTCGCGAACGCCAGGCCCACGAGCGTCCAGAACGCACCCAGGCCGGCGAAGCGGAGGAGCGAGCGGCCTGAGGCGGGGCGGTCGGACATTGCGTGAATGAGGTTGCGGCTTATGTAGGAGGCCAAGCATTTCCTGTCCACGACCATCCGTCCGCCCCCGCGTGTCCGCCAGCGCCCCACCTCCCGCCCTCCGCCCCGCGCCCGCCGCCGCGGGGCCCGCCGCGCCCGACCGGCTCCCGCGCTTCCCGCCCCTCCTGCCCGTCATCCTGCCGCTCGTGGTCGCGGCGATCGTCCTCAGCGTCGTTTTCGCGCGGTTGTTTCCGCCGGGGCCCGAGCAGGACGCGCCCGCGCCGCGGTTCACCGACGTGACGGCCGACGCCGGCCTGCGATTCACCCACCTGCAGGGCGGACCCGAGACCCCGACCACGATCGGCGGCGCCGTCGTCGTGCTGGACTTCAACGGCGACGGCCGGCCCGACCTGTTCTTCGTCAACGGCGCCCCGTGGCCCTGGGAGGAATCGCTCGAGAAGCGCCTCACCCGCAGCAGCGCGCTGTTCCGCAACGACGGTGGCGGCGCCGGGGCCGGCGGGGGCGGCGTGCGCTTCACCGACGTGACCGCCGCCGCCGGCCTCAACGTCGAGATGCAGGGCATGGGCGCCGTCGCCGGGGACTTCGACAACGACGGCCGCCCGGACCTCTTCGTGACCTGCATCGGCCTCAACCACCTCTTCCGCAACCTCGGCAACGGGCGGTTTGAGGACGTCACCGAGCAGGCCGGCGTCGGCGGCGACGAGAATCTCTGGAGCACCGGCGCAGCCTGGATCGACTACGACGGCGACGGCCGGCTCGACCTGGTCGTCCTGCACTACGCCCGCTGGCCGCACGAGGTGCCGCTCGGGCAGGCGTTCACGATCGCCGACATCGGCCGCTCGTACGGCGCGCCCACCGGGTTTGTCAGCACGTTCCCCACCGTGTATCACAACCTCGGCGACGGACGTTTCGCCGCGGTGCCCGACCTGGCAGGCCTTCGGGACGTCGATCCCGAGACGCGCCGCCCGGTGGCGCAGCCGCTCGCGATCACGCCCGTCGACGCGGACGGCGACCAGCGGCTCGACCTGGTGATCTCCTATCATCTCGCCCCCAACGCCCTCTTCCTCAACCAGGGTGACGGTACCTTCCGCAAGGTGGCGCGACCGCCCGACCGGCGTCAGGAGGGCGCGGCCGCCGGCCTGGCCTCGTCGTCGTCGCTGCCCTTCGTGCAGGGCGACGGTGCCGACGAGCGTTTCCAGGCCCTGCGCGCCACCGCCGCGCTCGCCCGGTCCGACACCGGCGTCTCCCTCCTGCCGCGCCTCGGGGTGGCCGTCGCCGACCTCGATTTGAACGGCCACTTCGAGATCCTCTCGGGCGAGGGCCTGATCGAACCCAACATCAACAAATTCGAGGACGGCCGCGACTTCTCACGCGTACCGCGGTTGTTCTGGAACACCGGGCGCGCGTGGTTGCCGGTGGGCCTGAAGGCCGCCGACGGCGCCCATCCC
>CAYMSE010000108.1:0-8979 GCA_964392935.1 uncultured Oleiharenicola sp. | reverse complement strand
CCCATGCCGAGGAAGCCGAACGCCACGAGGCCGAACGCGAAGATCGGGGCGGCGAAGGCGAACTTCTCCGGCATCAGCCCGAGGAGGGCCGGGTTCTGCGAGAAGTGGTACGAGGTGAACATCAGCAGCATGATGACCAGGCCCATCCAGAACGCCGAGAAGTTGCCGGCGACGAGGCCGGAGAGGATGTTGAGCGAGGCGCCGCCGTGCCGGGAGCAGTTGGTGACCTCCTTCACGTGGCGGCTGTTGGTGCTGACGAAGATCTTGGTGAACTCGGGGATCAGCGCGCCGGCGATGGTGCCGCACGAGATGATGATGGAGAGCACCCACCAGAGGACGGGATCGATGCCGGCCTGGTGCGCGAGGAGGAAGTACGAGGCGAGGAAGGTGACGCCGATGGAGACCGCGGAGGTAATCCAGACGAGGTGCGTGAGCGGCGCCTCGAAATCGAAATCCTTCAGGTGGCCGTACTTCGCCTTGGAGACGACCTGGTTGAGGCCGTAGGAGAGCAGCGACGTGACGATCATCAGGGCGCGCATCGCGAAGATCCAGATGATGAGCATCGCGCAGAGCGACGCGTTGGCCGCGAGGGCGAGGGCGAGGAAGGCGATGAGCGCGACGCCGGTGACGCCGTAGGTCTCGAAGCCGTCGGCCGTCGGCCCGACGGAGTCGCCCGCGTTGTCACCCGTGCAGTCGGCGATGACGCCGGGGTTCTTCGGGTCGTCCTCGGGGAGCTTGAAGACGATCTTCATCAGGTCGGAGCCGATGTCGGCGATCTTGGTGAAGATGCCGCCGCAGATGCGGAGCACCGAGGCGCCGAGCGACTCGCCGATGGCGAAGCCGATGAAGCAGGGCCCGACCAGGTCGCGCGGGAGGAACACCAGGATGCAGATCATGAAGAACAGCTCCACGCAGACGAGCAGCAGGCCGACGCTCATGCCGGAGCGCAGCGGGATGAAGAGCGTGGCGAGCGGGTTGCCCTGCAGCGCGGAGAAGGCGGTGCGGCTGTTGGCGACCGTGTTGATGCGGATGCCGAACCAGGCGACGCCGTAGCTGCCGAGGATGCCGAGCACCGAGGCGATCAGGATGACCACCACGTGGCCGGCGCCCATGTGTCCGAGCACGCCGAAGTAGTAGACCATGCACGCGGCGATGAGCGTCCAGAGGATGGCGAGGAACTTGCCCTGCGTGAACAGGTAGGTCTTGCACGTCTCCCAGATCATGTGGGAGACGCTGCTCATCGAGGAGTGCACCGGCAGGGACTTGGTCTGCCAGTACTGGACCAGGCCGAAGACCGCGCCGACGGCGCAGATCGCGATGCCGAGGTACATCAGCGTGAGGCCGCTCATGCCGCCGAGACCATCAAACCGGACCTGGGTCAGGTCCGGGATGTTGATGTCGGCCTCGCTCGCGAAAGCGGGGGCGGCGGATCCAGCCAAGGCGGTAGCCAGGAAGGCCACTCGTTTCCAAGAGTGTACTTTGATCATAGGGTGGGGTGTGTTGCGCGCGAATCTGTCATGGAGCGAAGTTGAAGCCAGTCGAAACTCCCCGCGGGGCACCTAGCCCATTGACGGGTGTCCCATACACGATACTGGATGGGACAGACCGTCGAAACGCCGATGTTGCTCCTTGCTGTGCATGGATTGTGGAAGGCCTACGCCCGTCCGGGCGACGGGGCGCCGCATGTCGTCGTTGATGTGCCGGCGTTTGCGCTCGCGGCGGGCGCGCAGGTGGCGCTGCGCGGCGAAAGCGGCTCGGGCAAGACGACCTTCCTCCACCTGATCGCGGGCATCCTCGCGCCGGATCGCGGTCGCATCGAAATCGGCGGCCGCGACCTGTCGGCGCTGGGCGAGGCCGGCCGCGACCGCGTGCGCGCCGAGTCGATCGGCTACATCTTCCAGACCTTCAACCTGCTGCAGGGCCACACCGTGCTCGAGAACGTCGAGCTCGGCATGGCCTTCGGGCGCGGCGTCGACCGCGGGCGCGCCGCGGCGCTGCTGCGGCGCGTCGGCCTCGGCGACCGGCTTCATCATTTCCCGCGCCAGCTCTCCACCGGCCAGCAGCAGCGCGTGGCCGTGGCACGTGCGCTGGCCAGCCATCCGCAGCTGGTGCTGGCCGACGAGCCCACCGGCAACCTCGACCACCGCAACAGCCGCGAGGCGCTCGCGCTCATCCGCGAGGTCTGCCGCGAGAACGACGCGGCGCTGCTGCTCGTGAGCCACGACGAGGGAGTTTTGAGCCAGTTCGAAAAGGTGCAGGATTTCGCCACCCTGAACCGGGCGGCAACCGCATGAAATCTCAAAAGCCAATGGTCCAAAGGCCAAATTGCCCGAGGCCGAAGTGCCAAAGTCCAAGAAGCCAAAGGCCAGATTGGATCGGCGGCATTTTGGCGTTTGGACCATTGGCCTGTGGAATTTTCCGTCCGTGATCTGGAACCTCATCTACCGCAGCCTCCGCCAGCACGCGCTTTCGACGCTCGTGACGGCCGGGAGCATCGCGCTCGCCGCCGGGCTGCTGCTGACGGTGTGGGTGGTGAAGACGCAGTCACAGACCGTGTTCGCGGCGACGAATTCGGGCTTCGACGCCGTGCTGGGCGCGCGCGGCTCCAAGCTGCAGCTCGTGCTCAACACCATCTTCCACCTCGAGGCATCGCCGGGGAACATCCAGGCGGCCGACTTCGAGATGATCCGCCGGCACCCGGCGATCAAGACCGCCATCCCCATCGCGGTCGGCGACAATTTCCAGGGCTGGCGCGTGGTCGGCACGATCGAGTCGTTGTTCACCGATGTCGAGTACGCGCCCGGCCGCCGGTACGCGGTGGAGGCCGGCGGCCGCATCTTCCGGCTCGGCCGGGACGAGGCCGTGGTCGGCGCGTACGCGGCGAAGCGCCTCGGCTGGAAGGTCGGCACGACGTTCCGGCCGTATCACGGGCTCGCCTTCGACCCGGTGGCACAGCACGACGAGGTCTACCCGGTGGTCGGCGTCCTCGCGCCGACCAACACGCCGGTGGACCGCGTCGTCTGGATCCCGCTCGAGGGCGTGCAGACGATGAAGGGGCACAACCCGCTCGCGGCCACCGAGCTCAGCGCGGTGCTGCTGCAGCTGAAGTCGCCGACGGCCGGGCTGATGCTGAACAACCAGCTCAACGCCTCGGGCGGGAAGCTCACCTTCGCCTACCCGATCGGGGCCATCGTGGCGGAGCTGTTCAACAAGATCAGCTGGCTGGACCAGGTGCTGACGCTGCTCGCGTGGCTCGTGGCGGCGGTCGCCTCCGCCTCGGTGCTCGTGAGCATCTACAACTCGATGAGCGCGCGGCAGCGGGACATCGCGATCCTGCGGGCGCTCGGGGCGCGGCGCCGCACGGTGTTCGGCGCCGTGGTCGGCGAGGCGGCCGTGATCGGCGCGCTCGGCGCCGCCGCGGGCTTCGCGGTGTTCGCCGGCCTGGCGGCCGCGGTGGCGTCGATCATCCAGGGCCAGACCGGCGTCGTGCTCGAGCCGCTGAAATGGAACCCGGTGTTCTGGTGGGGCCCGGCGACATTCGTCGGCCTCTGCGTGCTCGGTGGCCTGGTGCCCGCGTTCAAGGCGTACCGCGTGCCGGTGGCGGAGACCATCGCGCCGGTGTCGTGAGATTCATGATTCACGATTGATGAATCACGATTTGGCCGGCGGGTTGCGCCTGGCCTGGGAGCGAACGGGGCGGCGGGAGCGCGTTGGAATAAGTTCGGGCCGTGGCGGCTCCGATGCGGGAACCCCGCCACGCATCATGACCAAACTGACTAAACTCCTCGCTCTCCTTCTCCTCGCCGCCGTCGCCTTGCAGGCCGAACCGGTGGCCACCGCGCTCGCGCCCGGCCGGGCGGTGCCGGAAGTCGTCGTCCGCGACGAAAACAACACGGTGCTGAAGCTCCGCGAACTCGTCGCGGGCCACCCGACGGTGCTCATCTTCTACCGCGGCGGCTGGTGCCCGTATTGCCAGCGCCACCTGCAGGGCCTCGCCGGCATCGAGGCGGACCTGCGCGCCGCCGGGGTGCAGTTGCTGGCGATCAGCGTCGACCAGCCGGCCAAGCTCCGCGAGACCCCGGGGCGCGACCAGCTCGGCTACCGCCTGCTGTCGGACAGCGACGGCGACGCGATCAAGGCCTTCGGCATCGCGTACACGGTCGACGACAAGACCCTGGCCGTGTTGCAGTCGTACCACATCGACCTCGAGGCGGCCACGGGCAACAAGCTTCACCTGCTGCCGCATCCCGCCGTGTTCGTGGTCGATGCGGCCGGCGTCATCCGGTTCAGCCACGCCGAGACCGACTACAAGGTGCGCCTGGCGCCCGAGAAGATCCTGGCGGCCGCGCGCGCCGTGACGGAGCGGAAGTGACCGGGCCGGTCGCGCGGCGGCGATCGGCCAAAAGTCCTGTTGACGCTTCTGCTAGGCTGGGGCGGCCTGTAGGGCCGCCTCATGGATTCCCTGACCTTCCTCACCCTCGCCGCCGCCGGCCTCGCCGTGGCGTTCATCCACGCGGCGATCCCGACGCACTGGCTGCCCTTCGTCGTCGTCGCGCGGGCGCAGGGCTGGTCGCGCGGCCGCGCGCTGGCGATGGTCACGCTGTGCTCGGGCGGGCACGTGCTCATGACGACGGCGCTGGGCGTCGGCCTGGCCTGGTTCGGCCTGCGCATCAGCGAGCGCTGGGGCAACTTCTACCCGTGGATCGCGGGCGGCGCGCTCATCGCGCTCGGCCTGCTGATCCTGTTCCGCCACTGGCGCGGCTGGACGCACGGCCACGGCGAGCTGATCGAGGGGCACTGCGACCACGACCACGATCACGGGCAGGCGGACCTGCACGACCCGGTCAAGCCGATCGCGCGCACGAGCGACTGGGCGGCGGTGGCGGGACTTTTCGCCATGCTGACGTTCTCGCCCTGCGAGGGATTCCTGCCGGTGTACCTGTCGGCGGTGCAATTCGGCTGGGGCGGCGTGACGATGCTGAGCGTGATCCTCGCGGCCGGCACATGGGCCGCGATGCTGCTCTTCACCTGGCTGACGCTGATCGGCGTCGAGAAGGCGCGGTTCAAGTGGCTGGAGAAATGCGAAGCCCCGGTGCTCGGCGGCCTGCTCGTCGCCTGCGGCGTGCTCTTCATCTTCGTCGAGTACCTGCACGGGCATTGAGGGCCAGCTGAGCGCGCCGCTTGACAGACACTGTTCCTGCATCTTCTTCCCCCGCATGTTCGCCCGTCCGGAGCCCCCGTTGATCCGCCTCGCCGCCCTGGTGATGGCGCTCGGCGTGCTGGTGCTGGCACTGGCCTCCGTGAGTCCCGCGCTGCATGCGCGCCTGCACGGGGCGGAGGCGGGTGCGGTGGCGGGGGACGGTGATGCCCCGGTGGGCGACGGCGACCACGTGTGCGCGGTGACGCTGTTTGCGCACGGCCTCACGGCGTTGCTGGCTTTCTGTCTGTTGGTGCTCGGCCAGCTGCGGCGGCGGAGCACGGGGTTGCGGCCGGCGGACGAAGTGCCCGCGGAATGGCCGCGATTCCGTCTGGTTCCGGCGCAAGCGCCGCCGGCGGCCTGAGTTGAACCCGTGATGTTCCGCCCGCCGCGCTGTTCGCGGCGGGCGTTTCCCGTCCCTTGTCCGGCCCGCGGTGTGTCCGCGCCGGCCGGCGCCTTCCGCCGTCAACCCAGCCCGACCATGTCTTTCATCCGCTATTCCTCCTGCCTCATCCTCGCGTTCGCGGCCACAGCCGCGCGCGCCCAGACCGCGTCGGCATCCGCCGGCGCGAAACCCGGCGAAGTCCTCGCCCTCGAAACCGTCGTGATCAGCGCCGGGGCCGACGCCAAGAGCGCGTTCGACCTCGCCCAGGGCGCGTCGCTGCTCAGCGGCGACACCCTGCATCGCCGCCTCGAGGCCACGCTCGGCGAGACCCTCGCGTCGGTACCGGGCGTCAACGCCACCTACTACGGCCCCGGGGCCAGCCGGCCGATCATCCGCGGCCTCGGCGGCGATCGCGTGCGCATGCTCGACAACGGCGTCGGGTCGCTCGATGCATCCAACGTCAGCCCCGACCACAACGTCAGCGTCGAGCCCCTGCTGGTCGACCGCATCGAGGTGCTGCGCGGTCCGGCCACGCTGCTCTACGGCAGCTCGGCCGTGGGTGGCGTGGTCAACGTCATCGACAACCGCATCCCGATCGCGGTGCCGGACGCCCCGGTCGGCGGGCGCGCCGAGGTGCGGTTCGACACCGCCGCGAACGAGCGCACCGGGGTCTTCGCGCTCACGGGCGGCAGCGGCAGCGTCGCCGTCCAGGTCAATGGATTGCGGACGGAGACGGACGACGCGGAAATCCCGGGTTACGCCGATCCGGCGAACCCCGTCGACCGGGGCCGGCTCATGAACAGCGCAATTGCGACGAAAAGCGGCTCTCTCGGCGGCACCTACTTCGGGGCCAAGGGCAACGCCGGCGTGGCGGTGAGCGAGTACGACACGGTCTACGGCGTACCCGTGGGCGAGCCGATCGCCATCGACATGAGGCAGCGGCGGCTCGATTTCCGCAGCGAGATCACGGAACTGTCCGGAATCTTCAAGGCGGCCAAGATCCGGTTCGGCCTGGCCGACTACACCCACGCCGAGGTCGACACCACGACGGGCCGGCCCAACACCACGTTCCGGAACCGGGCCTACGAGGGCCGCATCGAACTTGTCCAGCAGGACGCCGGCAACCTGTCCGGGAGCGTGGGCCTGCAGACCTCGCGCAGCGATTTCGTGGCGACCGGCGAGGAAGTCGTGACGCCGCCGACCCTCACGTACGGACAGGCGCTGTTCGCCCTCGAATCGTACAAGGTGGATCCCGCCCTGACGCTCCAGGTCGGCGGCCGCTTCGAGTACCAGAGCATCGAGGTCGGGGAGGTGAATCCACTGCTCCCAGCCTATCCCGACTACGCCGTGACGAGCGGGGAGAAGCGCACCGACCACGGGGTCAGCCTGTCGGCCGGGGCGATCTATTATCCGGCCAAGGACTATTCCGTGGGCCTTTCGCTGGCGTACTCGCAGCGCCTGCCGGTGGCGCAGGAGCTGTTCTCCAACGGGCCACACGGCGGCACCAACGCGTATGAGATTGGCACCTCCCGCCTGGCGCGCGAGACCTCGCTCGGCCTCGACCTCACCATCCGCAAGCGCGCCGGAATCGTGACCGGCGCGGTCGGAGCCTTCATCAACCGGTTCAACGATTTCATTTTCGAGCAGCACGATCCGAACCTTTACTTCGACGGGGACAGCGGCGGCTTCCGTCCGTATCCGGTCGCGACGGACGGGGAGTTCCTGCCGATCTACCACTTCGTCGCCAAGGACGCGCTGTTCTACGGCGGCGAGGTCGACCTGACCTTCCACCTGCTGGAGACCGAGACGGACCAGCTGCACCTCGACCTGAGTTCCGACTATGTCCACGCCGAGCAGACCACGGACAACCAGCCGCTGCCGCACATGCCGCCGCTGCGGTTGGGCGCCGGCCTGCGGCTTGAGCACGGGCGGTGGATGGCCGGCGTCGGAGTGCGCCGCGCCTTCCGCCAGGATCGAGTGGCGCCGGACGAAACCACGACGGCTGGCTACGCGCTGGTCGGGGCCGACCTTAGCTACCGCTGGCGCGTGGCCGACAACGAGTGGGAGGTCTTCGCGCGCGGCACCAATCTCGCAGACGAGGACGCGCGCGTCAGCACCTCCTTCTTGAAGGACGTCGCCCCCTTGCCGGGGCGGAGTGTGACCGTCGGCGTGCGATTGGGCTTCTAGGATTCACCGCCATGAAAACACCCCTTTCCCTTCTTCTCTGCTCGGTCACCTTGGTCTTTCTGTCCGGCTGCCAGTTGGCCGGACTGCACCTCGGGGCCACACCGTTCGCCCCGCCAGCCGATCTGGCGGGCCTGCGCCTCGAGCGCGTCGAATCGGCGTCGGTCACGCTCCCCAAGGTCTGGCTGGAACGGCACGACGGCCGGCTCGCCGTGGTGGGTTCCGTGTTGCGGCGCTTCGACGCGCCGGACACGACGCACACCACCCTGAAGGTCGACCTGCTGGATGCCGCCGGCCATCTCCTGCGGGAGCTCGACGGGACCTTCGCGCCCCGCCGGCTCGAGCGCCACGGTTCTCATCCGGCACTCGGGATTTACCGGATCGGCCTCGACCCGTTGCCCGACGGCGTAGCGGCGATCCAGGTGCGGGCGAAGGAGGGCGGGCCGTGAGCGCCGTGCCGGGGGTTGACGGGCGGCCGGACCGGAGTACGGTGCGCCGTCCCCGCATGCACCACCTTCGCCTTCCCGCCCGCAGCCTGACGGCCTTCGTCCGCCGCGGCGTCCTTTTCAGTTTCGCCGCCCTGCTGGGCGTCGGGCTGACCCGCGCCGGCGAGGCCCCGGGCGATGCGCTGAAGGTCGGGTTCGACCGGCTGGCGTCTTTCGAGTTCGTCGCCCCCGAGGATGAGAAGAAGGCACCGGAGGCCGAGGCCCAGATTCCCGCGAAGGTGAAGGAGCTCGACGAAAAGAAGGTGGCGGTGACGGGCTTCATGCTGCCGGTGAAGATGGACGGCGGGCTCGTGACCGACTTCCTCTTGGTGAAGGACCCGATGATGTGCTGCTACGGCGTGATGCCGAAGGTCAACGAGTGGGTCGTCGTGAAGATGGTCGGCAAGGGCGTGCCGCCGCTGATGGACGTCCCGATCACGTTCGAGGGCACGCTCAAGGTCGGCCAGCTCTACGAGGGCGGCTACCTGACCGGGCTCTACCTGCTGAAGGGCGAGCGCCGCGTCGACGCGAAGAGCTGATTCTCCGGAGGTCTTGGTCCCGTAGGGGTCGAGCTTGCTCGACCCGGTTTCAGGTGCCGGCGGGATTTCCGCCCGCCAACGAGGAACGACCTGCGGTCGTGGGGGCGGGCGTGTTAGGGCCCGACCACCAGCGCCCCCCGCGGGTCGTAGCGCGGGGCCGCCCCCGGGTCAGGGCCGCGGGCCGCGGGC
>CAYMSE010000107.1:0-3813 GCA_964392935.1 uncultured Oleiharenicola sp. | reverse complement strand
GTAGCGCTCGGTGACGTTCACCGACACGTCGATCGCGGTGTAGAATTTCTTCTCGATATACGCGGCGCGGATGCGCTGCGAGAGTTCGGAGGTCGTGAGGCCCGCCGCCTGGACCTCGCCGATGTACTGCAGGCGGATGACGCCCTGCTCGTCGATCTGGACGTTGGAGGTGACCGGCTCGGGAATGCCCAGGAGCGAGACCATCATCGTGTCGCCCGGCCGCAGCTGGGCGCTGAGCGACGGGGCGGCGACCTGCGGGTTGCCGGCGGTGGGGGAGCCGCCGTCACTGACGCATCCGGCCAGCAGGAGTCCGAGCAACAAGGCGATCGCGGTGACAGGCAGTCGGAGGGAACTCATGCGGTGCCTCTCCAGTGACGATTTGCCCCCGTCGTGGCAATAGCGGCGTTTTACCGGCCGCGTCGCGTGCGCTTCGGGCGCTCGTCCTCTTCCTCGGCGTCGTCGGAATCCTCGTCCTCGTCGTCCTTGTCGTCGCCGTCCTTCTTCTCGGCGCCTTCCTCGTCTTCGTCCTCTTCGTCCTCGTCCCACTTGAGCGAGGAGTCGTTCTTCATCTTCTCGTCGTCCTCCTCCTCGACGTCGGGCAGGTCGTCCGTCTCCTCGTCGTCGCTCTTGCCGCCCTCGTCCTCGTCATCGCCGTGGCCCTCGGGGGTGAAATCGAGGATCGCGGTGATCTCATTGAACAGGTGGACGGCCTTGCCTTCGATGAAGTCGCTGTTCTGGGCCTCGCGGATCTGGTCCTCGACCTCGTCGATGGTCAGCTTCTCCTCGAGGTCGAGCAGCTCGTTGAGCATCTTGACGCGGAGCCGGGTGATGTGGTCGAGGAAATCGGCGTACGGTCCGTTCTCCTCGTCGATGACGTCGGGGAGCGCGAAGAGCTTTTCCTCGGACTCGAGCAGCGGCTGCTTGATGCGGGCGAGGCGCACCTTGCCCTTGCCGAGGTCCTTGGCGATGCGAAACGGGATGAACGCGCGCTCGAAGACGTCCTGGTCAAAACCGTATTCGCGCAGCGGGTCGATCAGCTCGATGATGTGGTCCAGCTGGCGCGGGTCGATGATGCTGAGGCCGTCGACGTCCCAGTGCACGGGATCGCTGACCTCGTCGACCCACCAATTGTGGTCTTCGCCGAGCCGGACTACGCACCATTCCAGTTGGGGGGAGCCTTTCGCCATGAGTGTGAGCTGATTTCGGTTGGACCAAAAAGATGCGGTAGGATGCTTGTCAAATCCTGAAACGCAGAAAGTTGGAAAATTCCGGCCACGCCGGATTTCGACGGAAAACGGCGGGCGCAGGGTGGGACGGCGAGGCAAAATAACAAGGCGAAAACGAGCGGTCGGGATGCTTGAAAGTTGCCGCCTGGCCGCCACAGTCCGCGATCATGGGCTGGCTTTATCAAAATGTGGCCAAACCGGTGCTGTTCCGGATGGATCCGGAACAGGCGCACGGGCTGGCGATGTCTGCCATGACCTGGCTGGGCCGGGTGCGTCCGCTCTGCGCGGCGCTCGCGCGCCTGCACCGGCTGTCGCCGCGGACGCACCGGCCGGTCGAGTGCTTCGGCCTGCAGTTCCCGAACGCGGTCGGACTGGCCGCGGGCTTTGACAAGGACGGCGAGGGCTGGACCGCCGGGGCCGCCCTGGGCTTCGGCCACGTCGAGATCGGCACCGTCACGGGCCACGCGCAGCCCGGCAATCCGCGGCCGCGCGCCTTTCGCTATCCCGCGGAGCAGGCCGTCATCAACCGGATGGGGTTCAACAACGCGGGTGCCGCGGCCCTGGCGGCGCGGCTGGCCCGGCAGCCCGGCCCGGGGCGCCGGTCGATCCCGCTCGGCATCAACCTGGGCAAGAGCAAGGTGACCCCGCTGGAGCGCGCGACCGAGGATTACCTCGGCAGCTTCCGGCTGCTGGCCGATCATGCCGACTACCTGGCGGTGAACGTGAGCAGTCCGAACACGCCCGGATTGCGCGAGCTGCAGGACGCCGCCTGGTTGAAGCCGCTGCTGGCGGCCCTGGTGGCGGAGAACGGCGCGCGCGTCGCGTCCGGCCGGCCGCGCCGGCCGATTCTCCTGAAGATCGCGCCGGACCTGTCGTTTCCGCAGATCGACGCGGTGCTTGGGGTGATCGCGGATCTCGGTCTCGACGGCATCATCGCGACCAACACGACGCTGGCGCGCCCGGGCTGCTTCGCGCAGGTGCAGGAAGCCGGCGGCCTGAGCGGCGCGCCCGTGCGGCGGCGGGCGACCGAGAGCGACAACTACGGCGCGCGGGCGACGCACGGCCGCCTGCCGATCATCGGCGTGGGCGGGATCATGGACGAGGCGGCGGCCGCGGAGAAGCTGGATGCCGGCGCCACGCTGGTGCAGCTGTACACGGGATTGATCTATCGCGGCCCGTGGTTCGCCGCGGAGATTGCGCGGGCGGTCGCGGCCCGGCAGCGGCGGTGACCGGGCGCGGCGCGGCCGTTTGGCGCGCTCAGATATCCCAATTCGCCCCGTCGACGAGGATCTCGTGCGACCGGCGCGGCCGCACGACGAGGCTCGTCTCCTTGTAGTAGGCGATGCTGTGCGGCGGAATGGATTCGCGGAGCCACACGTTGGCGCCGACGACCGAGTGGGCGCCGATGCGCGTGTCGCCGCCGAGGATCGTGGCGTGCGCGTAGATCGTGACGCGATCCTCGATGTCGGGGTGGCGCTTCACGCCCTTGATGGGGGAGAGCTTGCCGTCGGTCTCGAAGGACTTCGCGCCCAGCGTGACGCCCTGGTAGATCTTCACGTGCGTGCCGATGGTGGCGGTCTCGCCGATGACGACGCCGGTGCCGTGGTCGATGAAGAAGTGCGAGCCGATGTGCGCGCCGGGATGGATGTCGATGCCGGTGCGTTCATGCGCGTACTCGGTCAGCATGCGCGGCAGCAGCGGCACCTGGAGCGCGTAGAGCATGTGCGCGAGCCGCTGGAGGGAGATCGCCAGCACGCACGGGTAGGCGAGGATGATCTCGTCGAGGCTGCGGGCGGCGGGGTCGCCGTCGTAGGCGGCGGCCACGTCGGTCTGCACCATGCGGCGCACCTCGGGCAGTGTGCCCAGGAACTGGGCGGTGAGCCTCTGGGCATCGCCCTTCGGATCCGGGTCGCCCCCGAAGCGCAGGCACTTCTCGATCTCGATCTCAAGGCGCGCGTCGATCTTCTCGAGCAGGCGATCCAGCCAGACGGGGGCGTCGGCCCGCGTGAGGGCGGATTCCTCGAAGAAACCCGGAAAGAGCAGGTGCATGAGGTCGCGGGCCAGCTCGTTGACGCGGTCCTGCGACGGCAGGTTGGCGCCGTCCAGGTGGTTGATGCCTCCGGCTTGGGCGTAGGACTCCAGCAGGGCTTTCTTGATCGCGGGGGGAATCATGGGCGGATGCGGCCGGAGAGCTTCGCCAGATTGGCGGCGGGGTCAAATGCGTTGGCGCACGCCGGCGTCATTGGGGCCGCGCGGGCTGTTCCCCGGGGAAAACTCCGCCGGGCGAACCATGGTGCTCAGGACAGGACTCGAACCTGCACGCCTTACGGCACACGCACCTCAAACGTGTGTGTCTACCAATTCCACCACCTGAGCGTTTCCCATGAGGGGAGCGGTGACTTAGGTAAATCGACCAAGTCTTGTAAAGCCCCGAAATGCGCTTGCCTCGATGTTTCATCCCGCAGCACACTCGGCTTTTCCGTGGAACCTGACCGGTCGCGCGGAACACCCAGCCTAAACCAAGACTCAATACCGGGTAGCCACGCCCGTTTTTCCGCCCATTCATGGACGACACCAAGCCCGCCAA
>CAYMSE010000106.1:0-3630 GCA_964392935.1 uncultured Oleiharenicola sp. | reverse complement strand
TGGCCCCGGCCGCCGTAGCGCCCAGGCGGACGGCCAATTTCTGAACAAAGGCATCCGCGTTCCGATTGCGGACCAGCACGATCAGGCCCGGACTCGTGCAGAGCTGGCCGTGCTCCTGCGTGCTCGACGCATGCAGCCCCTCGGCGATTGCGTCCGCCCGCTCGGCGAGGGCGCCGGGCGTGATGAAGACCGGATTGATGCTGCCCATCTCCGCGTAGACGGGGATCGGTTCCGGCCGCGCGGCGGCGAGATCGGCCAGGGCGCGCCCGCCTTTCACCGAGCCCGTGAAGCCCACCGCCTTGATCGCCGGGTGCTTCACCAGCGCCTGGCCGATGTCGAAGCCGGCGTCGAATAGCAGCGAAAAGGTGCCTTCCGGCAGGCCGGCGTCGCGGACTGCGTGGAGCACGAGGCGACCGACCATCTCGCTCGTGCCCGGGTGGGCCGGATGAGCCTTGACGACCACGGGGCAACCGACGGCCAGGGCCGAGGCCGTGTCGCCGCCGGCGACCGAATAGGCGAACGGGAAATTGCTCGAGCCGAACACCGCCACCGGGCCGATGGCCCGCAACAGGGAACGCTGGTCGGGCTTGGGGACCGGACGCCGGTCGCGCTGGCCGGTCTCGATCCGCGCATCGATCCACTGGCACTTGGCCGCGGCGTCGCCGTACAGCCGCAGCTGGAAGGCGGTTCGCGCGAGTTCCGCACGCAACCTTGCCTCCGGCAGGGCCGTCTCCGCTCGGGCGCGCGCGACGAGATCTTCGGCCTTGGCCTCGAGATTGTCCGCGATCGCGGCGAGGAACCGCGCGCGCGCGGCGCCCGCCAGGCGCGAGAGCACCGGAGCCGCGGCCGCGGCGAGCGCCGCCGCCCGCTCGACGTCCGCGGCGGTCGCCGAGACAAACGTCGGCTCGATCGGCACGCCGCGCGCCGGGTCCAGGGCCTTGAACGCCGCCCCGCCCGCGCCGCTGGAGCCAAAACCGATCAGGGAACCGCCGTCAGGTTTCATGGGAAGCGCGCCTACCTATGCGTATCGGTCGGGATTAAGCAAAGACAGATCCACCGACGGCTTTCGGCCACCCAGCACCTCGGCGACCAAGCGCCCCGTGCTCGGCGCCAGGGTCACCCCGAGCATGGCATGCCCGCAGCCCGCGGTGAGGTTCCGCACGCCGGCGAAGCGGCCGATGTACGGCAGTCCGTCGGGGGAGACGGGCCGGTACCCGAACCACGGCTTCACGTCGGCGAAGTCGGCCGGCGTCATCTCGGGCAGGTACGCCATCACGCCGCGCTGGATCTGCTCGATGCGCTCCGTGCGGAGCCGGTCGTTGTGGCCGGCGATCTCCATCGTCCCGCCGAACCGCAGGGTGTCGCCCATCGGTGTCACGGCGACCCGGCGCTCGGTCAGGATGAACGGCTTGGTCACCCGGTATCGCGGCCGCGGGAGCGTCAGGCTGTAGCCCTTGCCCGCCTGCATCGGCAGGCGCGCGGCGAGCCCGGCCAGCAGCCCCGGGGACCAGGACCCGCCCGTGAGGACGAACTCGTCGGCCATCAGGTCACCGGCCATCGTCTGGGCGGCCGCGATCCGGCCGGCAGCCGTCCTCCAGCCGAAGATCGTGGCGTTCCATTGGAAGCGGACGCCCATCTCCTTGAGCAATTCGGTCAGCACGGCGCAAAACCGCGCTGGCGTCAGGTGCGCGTCGATCGGAAAATACACCGAACCCGCGATCGCCAGCCGCACCCCCAGGCCCAGGGCCGCGGTCTGTTCCGCATTGAGCACGCGGGCCTCGACGCCGAGTTCGTTGGCGAGGCGGGCCAACCCGTGGGCCTCGTGGTCGAGTCCTTCCGGAGTCCGGCACAGGTTCAACAGCCCGTCCCGCCGGTATTCGGCGCGGGCGCCGGTCAGTTCGTCGAGTTCGTCGTACAGTTGCCTTCCGAGCAGGCAAAGGTCGCGCAGGACGGGCGCGGCCCGGAGGACGCGCCGCCGGTTGCTGGCGCGCCAGAACAGCCAGCCCCAGCGCAGCAACTCGGTGTCGATGCGCGGCTGGATGTAGAACGGGCTGCGCGAATTCAGCATCCACTTCAGTCCCTTCCACACCATGCCGGGCGCGGCCAGCGGGATGACGTGGCTGGGCGAAACGTAGCCCGAACTCCCCAGCGCGCAGTGATCGTGCAGGCCCTCGGCGTTGCGCTCGACGACCGTCACCGCGAAGCCGTCGCGGGCGAGGTAGTAGGCGGTGCAGAGGCCGACGATGCCCCCGCCGCAGACCAGGACGCTCCGCGAATGGCGCATCGGTCAGCGGATGCCCCAGCCGAACGGATCCGCCGGGTCGACCAGGAGCGTACCCTCGCCCATCACGTGGGCCCGGCCGGTGATCGTGGGAACGACCTTGTCGCCCTGCTTGCGGTACTTCGCGCGAAACGTGCTGCCGACGATGCTCTCCTGGACCCACTCGGCGCCGGGCGCCAGCTTGCCGTCGGCGGCCAGGCAGGCCAGGCGCGCGCTGGTGCCGGTGCCGCACGGCGAACGGTCGTAGGCGCCGCCCGGGCACAGGACGAAATTCCGGCTGCTCGCCCCGGGCACGGTCGGCGGACCGAACAGCGCGACGTGGTCGATGTCCGGATAGGCCGAGTCCCACACGGCCTGGCGCACGCGCCGGCAGTAGTCGGACAGGTGCGCCACGTTGTTCAGCTCGAGGCGCTGGTCGTGTTTCTCGATGAGGCAAAACCAGTTTCCGCCCCACGCGAGGTCAACGTGCACATCACCCACGCCCGGCAGGTAGATCGTGAGGTCCTTTTCGCGCCGGTAGCTGAGCACGTTGTCGAAGGTGACCTCGCCGTTGGGCGCGAGCACCGCGGCGATGTCACCCGCCGGCGTGTCGATCTTGACGAGGCCCGGCTCGATCATGCCGGCGTAGGCCAGTGCGGTGATCACGCCAATCATGCCGTGCCCGCACATCCCGAGGTAGCCCGAGTTGTTGAAGAAGATCACTCCGAACTGGCAGGTCTTGTCGTGCGGCGGCACGAGCAGCGCGCCCACGAAGACGTCGGACCCCCGCGGTTCGCCCGCGATGGCGGTGCGGAAGCCGTCGTATTCCTTCTGGAAGACCTTCACCCGTTCCGCAAGCGGACCACCGCCGAGGTCGGGGCCACCGTCGAGCACGAGGCGGGTCGGTTCGCCACCCGTGTGCGAATCCAGGTACCTGATCGCTTGGAAACTCGCCATGCCTGCAGCTGAACGGGTGCGCTCGGGCGTGAAAAGCAAAAAGCCGGCCGCCCGCGGGCGACCGGCTCGAAGTTTGCGCGGAAACGCGGCTCAGACGGCCGACTCGCCGTGCTCATCCGTGCGGATGCGCAGGACGTCATCGAGCGGGACGACGAAGATCTTGCCGTCGCCGATCTTGCCGGTCTTCGCCCCGCTGGCGATGGCGGCGATGGCGGGACTGACCAGTTCGTCGGTGACGGCGATCTCGATCTTCACCTTGGGGAGGAAGTCCACGGTGTATTCGCTGCCGCGGTAGATTTCAGTGTGGCCCTTCTGGCGGCCGAAGCCTTTCACCTCGGTGACGGTCATGCCTTCCACTCCGACTTCGGAGAGGGCGGCTTTCACTTCCTCGAGCTTGAAGGGCTTGATGATGG
>CAYMSE010000105.1:0-6416 GCA_964392935.1 uncultured Oleiharenicola sp. | reverse complement strand
AGAGCAGGTCGAGCACCTCCTCGAAGCAGCGTCGCACGGAGACCGGATGCTGGTCGAACTCCATGCGCCCCGATTCGCTCTTGGAGAAGTCGAGGATGTCGTTGATGAGCGTCAGCAGCGACTCGCCGCTGGAGCGGATGGTGGTGAGCCAATCGCGTTGCTCGGCGTTGAGCGGGGTGTCGAGGAGCAGGTTGGTGAAGCCGAGGACGCCGTTCATCGGCGTGCGGATCTCGTGGCTCATGACCGCGAGGAACTCGCTCTTGGCGCGGTCGGCCGACTCGGCGGTCTCCTTTGCCTGGCGCAATTCCGCCTCGGCCAGCTTCTGCGCGGTGATGTCGGTCTGGGTGCCCACCATCCGGCGGGGGTGCCCGTCGTCGCCGAAGACCGCCTTGCCGCGCACCAGCGCCCAGAGCCACGAGCCGTCCTTGTGGGCGATGCGGTACTCGCAATGCAGGATGTTTGTGTTCTGCATGAGGTGGGTGGCGAACGCCGTGTCCACCCGGGCGCGATCGTCGGGATGCACCCGGTTCATCCACGCGTCGCGGCGGCTCGGCAGCTCGTCGTCGAAGTAGCCGAGCATGCTCTTCCAGCGCGGCGAGAACCACAGCGCGTCGTCCTCGAGGTCCCAGTCCCACACGCCCTCGTTGCTGCCGGCGACCGCGAGGTGCCAGCGCTCCTCGCTGGCGCGCAGGGCGAACTCCGCCTGCTTGCGCGCCGTGGCGTCACGGTCCATGCCGATCACGTACTCGTGGCCGTCGATGACGATGAGGCTGGTGAAGTACTCGATCCAGAAATGGGTGCCGTCCTTGCGCTTGTGCTCGCTCTCACCCTCAAACCGGCGCTGACGGCGGAATTGCTCGATCCAGTTGGGCGAATTTTGCGCCCAGGGTCTCGCCTCGAGAAGGTCGATCGACTGGCCGATGAGTTCCTCGCGCGTGTAGCCGTGCATCTCGCACGCGCGCGGATTGCAGTCGACGATCTTGACCCGGACCTCGGGGTCGTTCGGCTCGAACAGGATGATGCTCAGCGGGGCTGACTCCCAGATCGCCTGCAACTGGGCGAGCGTGGTGAGCAGGACGACATTCTCGCGTTCGTGGGCGCGGATTTTCCGGGTGAGCCAGCAAGTATAGACCCAGGCGGCGGCGGCGAGGGCGAGCGCCGCGAGCGCGACGGCCAGGGTCGAGGCGGAGAACTGGGACCAGCAGGCGCCGATGCCGGCGAGGAGGGAGAGCAGCAGGAAACCGCCCGCCCAAACGAGGGCGCGGTGGTTGGCGGAGGCCCGTTTGAGGGCATTCTGGGTGATCGGGGGCATGGGGGGCGCGTGGACGCGGGGATCTGGGAGTCCATATCGGCACAATCCGTCACCGGCTTACCTGGAATCTGTTTGCCCGTGGGGGAGCGGAACTTGCACTCAGTGCAAGAAGTCGTTGCTTTTCAAATTCTTGGATCAGGCCCGTGGTGGCCGCCGGCGGTCCACGGATCGGGTCCGTGGGTTTGACACCCCCGACAAACCAGCTACCTCTCCGACACTCGATGCCCTACCAAGAAGATCGCTCGGCGTGGTTCCAAGGCCAGGGGCTGTGGTCTCACGTACCGGCGGCGGACTGGCACGACTGGACGTGGCAGCTCAAGAACCGGATTACCACGGTGGAACAGCTGGAGCGCTACCTGACGCTCACGCCCGACGAACGCGCCGGCTGCCTTTTCGCCAATCACAAGCTGGCGCTCGCGATTACGCCCTACTTTTTCAACCTCATCGACCCGGAAGATCCCAACTGCCCGATCCGCAAGCAGGTGATTCCGCGGGCCGGCGAGATGGTGATCTCGTCCGGTGAGATGCTGGACTCGCTGGGCGAGGACGAGCACTCACCCGTGCCCGGCCTGGTGCACCGCTATCCCGACCGCGTGCTGTTCCTGGTGACCGACCGCTGCGCGGCCTATTGCCGGTATTGCACGCGCAGCCGGCTCGTGAGCAACGCGCAGGACTACAATTTTCATCCGGAGTACGAGCAGGCGCTGCGCTACATCGAGGCGCATACGGAGGTGCGCGACGTGCTCCTGTCCGGCGGCGACCCGCTGCTGCTCTCCGACAAGAAGCTCGAGCACCTGCTCGGCCGCCTGCGCGCGATCCCGCACGTGGAGTTCATCCGCATCGGCTCGCGCATCCCGGTCTTCCTGCCGCAGCGCATCACGCCAGGCCTGGCGGAGATCTTCAAGAAGCACGGGCCGATCTGGATGAGCATCCACGTCAATCACCCGCGGGAGGCCACGCAGGAGCTGAAGGACGCCTGCGAGCGTCTCGCTTTCGCCGGCGTGCCGCTCGGCAACCAGAGCGTGCTGCTCAAGGGCGTGAACGACGACGCCGAGGTGATGAAGGCGCTGGTGCACCGGCTCCTCCGGATGCGGGTGCGGCCCTACTATATCTACCAGATGGACCTCATCACCGGCGGCGCCCACTTCAAGGTGGATGTCCGCAAGGGCATCGAGATCATCAAGGCGCTGCGCGGGCACACGACCGGCTACGCGGTGCCGCAATACGTCATCGACGCCCCGGGTGGCGGCGGCAAGGTCCCCGTGAACCCGGATTACGTCGAGCAGATCACCGACGACGAGGTCGTCTTCCGCAATTTCGAGGGCCGCCAGTTCCGTTACCCGCTCAAGGCCGCGCCGGCTCCGGAAAAATCCGCCGGCGTGGTCATGCCGGCGGAGATTCACCTGTAGCCGGGTCGCCGGGCCCCGTCACTGCAGCGCGAATGTCGCGCCGATGGTCGCGGTGATGGTCTTGTCGAGCGACGTCGTGTCGTTGTTCCCCTCCCAGCTCGTCGACGACGAGTAGAGCGGGTTGATCTGCACGACCCCCATGCGCGCGCTGCGCAGGCCCTTGAGCCGGCGGCCGCCCTGCGTCGCG
Organism: uncultured Oleiharenicola sp.; assembly: GCA_964392935.1. Classification (GTDB taxonomy): domain Bacteria; phylum Verrucomicrobiota; class Verrucomicrobiia; order Opitutales; family Opitutaceae; genus Lacunisphaera. The sequence continues at coordinate 3,508 of CAYMSE010000105.1, read as the reverse complement.
ATCTGCTCCGCGCGCGCCCGGGCGTCCTTGGTCGCCGCGGCCATCATCTCGACCTTGGCCTCGCCGGCTTTGGTGTAGATGAATTCGAAGCCGTCGGAGGCAATCGCCACGCCCTGCTCGAGCAACTCCCCGGAATCCGCCGTGAGCCGCGGCAACCGCTCCACGTCCGCGGAGCGCACTTCCAGGGCCTGCGTCAGGCGATAGCCGACGCGCACCTGGGTGACGGTATCGTCGTCCTCGTTCCGCTGGCGGCGGGTGAGCTCACGGATTTGCGGGGCCGAGAGCGCGAACTCCGTGAGGCCGCGGTGCTGGAGAAAGGCCGTGATCTTGGCGAGATCCTCGCGGAGCTTTTGCTGGCCTTCGAGCAGGGTGGCGGCCTCGACCGAGTAGTTCGCGCGCCAGATGACGAGATCCGAGCGCACGTTCTTGCGCGCGGAACCGGTGACATTGACGACTTGGGTTTCCGAGATGCGGGTCCACGCGTTGGCGAAGACCAACGCGGCGAAGACGAGGCCAGCGGCGAGTGCGAGGCCGGCCAGAACCCCAAAGAGATGGGGCCGGGAGGGGGAGGGCGGGTTCATTTTTGTGACGACGTGACGAAGCCAGGTGCAGTCGCACCTGGCTTTTTGGAACCTCACCGCGCGTAAACAATTGGACGCCAACGGCCAACGCCAGTCATTTCCTAAACAACTTATTCACAAAAATTCCTGCGGAAATATTCAACGTTTTCGAACCCACCACGTCTATCTCATCGACATCAGTGCGTCGTTTCTAAGGAACGAACATTGTTTGTAGTTCTTACGGTTTGCTTGGTGTTAGGTCATGCAGGGCGTCCCGCAAGGGGCGCCCTTCATGTTTTCGGGGGTCGGAATGCCGCCTCAGAAAACCCAGCCGGCGGAGAACCGGATCTCCCGCAGCGGCGCCTTGGTCACCAGGTCGTTGTGCGAGAAGTTCGGGTCGGCCCCGAGAAAGTAGTCCGCATTGAAGAGGTTCTCCGCGCTCAAGCGCGCGTGCCAGCGCCCCCGCCTCCACGTCACGCTTCCGCGCCAAACGAGCGACTCGGGCAGCACGAGGGTGCGTTCGAAGTTGTGGTAGAAGGCGTGGCTCCACACGGCGCCGAGCGACGCGCTCCAACCGGCACCGATGCGATATTCCGCGTCGATCTTCGCCTGGGTTTCCGGCGTGCCGGGATAGATCAACCGCGGGTTGGCGGGCGGCGTGGGCGTCACGCCGGCGTCGAACGATCCCGACTCGAGGGCGATGCGTTCCGCGGTGCCGTCGCGCGCGCGAAAACCCAGCGGGTCCAGCCGGAAGACGCGCTGCGCGCCGGCGGACGCGATGAGGCTGAGGCGCGGGCCGGCCACAAAGGTCAACTCCAGCTCCGCGCCGCGCCCGCGCAGGCGCTCGGCCCGGTTCTCGCGGTCGTCGAAGCGCGACGATTTCCACTCGTACAACGCGAGGCTCGCAAAGAGGCGTTCGTCCCACAACGAGGTCTTCGCCCCCAGTTCCTTCAGCCAGGCGGCGGCGAAGTTGCTCCCGCTGTTGACGGTGCCGCCCTGGCCCGGCTGCAGCACGGTGCCGCGCTGGTAGGTCGCATATGCCGTCGTGCGCGGCGCGACAAACCACGTGGCGCTGACCGTGCCCGAGCCAAGCGTCTTGCCGCCGGAGCGCGCGGCGGCGAGACGCTGCGCCGCGGTCGCCCGGTCCGCCTCCGCCGGCAGCCGGGCCCGGAAGTGCAGGGTGTCGGCCCGGAAACTCGCGGTGGTCTCCAGTCGCGGGGACCAGCGCGTGACCGCGGTGGCGAAGACCCCGCCCTGCCAGAGGTCGGATTCGGTGCTGCCGCCGATCGTCGTCGACCAGAAGTTTTGTCCGGTCGGGCCGGGGTCGGCCCCCGCCGCGACAACGGAGTTGGGCGAGACGTCCGCGCGCGAGATATCGCGGCGGTTGAACGGCTCGGCGGCGAAATCCTGCACGGTCCAGCCGTGGTTGAATCGTACCGTCGCGCCGGCGAGCAGGCGGGTGTCGTGCGGCAGGCCAGTTTGCTCCCAGACGAGCTTCTGTTCCGCCACCAGTTGCTCGGTGGCGATGGCGTAGCCGTAGCTGGAGTGCTTGTCGGTCGAGAGCCACTCCACGAGCGACTTCAGCGTGAGCGTCCGGTCGCGCCCGCGCTCGAACGCCGCGTCGAGGAACCACAGGAAGTCGCGGGCATCCGCGTAGTCGCGGGGATCGCTGAGCACCTGCGCGCCGTCGATTTTCGCGGTGAGCACCCGCCCGCCGCCGTCGAAGTACGCCTGGGTGTAGCGGTAGCCTCCATCCGTGGCGCGTCGATCCTCCAGCAAGGCGAGGAGGCCGGGCGCGACGCGCGCCTGCGCCGTCGCCGCGGGTACGATGAGCGCACGGAAATTTGCCGGTTTGCCGGCGAAGGCCCCGGGGGCCTCGATCTGCGACCGGTCGGCGCGCCCGCCCCAGGCGGCGCCGGTGATGTCCTGCGGCTCGCCGATGATGTACTCGCCGTGGTCGATCAGGTCCTGCGTGACGCGGTTCCAGCCGGGATTCTCGTTGCTGTGGAAGTCGTAGAACTCCGCGCCGGTGAACAGCGCGACGTCCTCCCGCGGACGGAGCTTCAGTGCGCCGTACACCGAGTAGTGGTCGTTGCCGACGTTGCGCCACGCGCTGTCCGCCTGCTGCCCGGTCACGGAAATCCGGTACGCCGCCGGCCAGTCGCCGAGCAGCGCCGGCCCACCGTAATCCAGCTCCGCGCGCCGCCGTTGGTGCGAGCCGACCGACAGCTCCACCGCGCCGCGCGCCCGGTCGAAGAAGGGCGATTTCGGCACGAGGTTGGCGTAGCCGCCCTCGGGTGACGGACCGAATTGCACCGGGGCGGGACCCTTCACGAGGTCGATCGCCTCCAGCGAGCCGAACGACACCGGCATCTCGTTGCGCTGGTAGGCGCGGGCCATGCCGTTGAAGAAGGTGGTGGCCTTGACGCCGCGCAGGTAGGGCGTCCCGGGAATGCCGAAGTAGTTCGCCGCCTGCGTGCCGGCGCCGAGGCGAGCGAGGTCGGCGAGGTTCTCCAGGCCGAAGCGGCGCATGAGCTCGGGCGTGAGCACGGTCACCGCGCGCGGCACCTCGACCACCGACTGGTCGAAGCCGTTGACGGAATCGACCGGCCGGGACGTCGGCCGCAGGTCGCCGGCACGATACGCAGCGCTTTCGCGCACGATGAATTTCTCCAGCACCGTCGTCTCCGCGGGCGCGGGAGTGGCGGTCTGGGCGCCGAGCGTCGGCGCGAGGACTGCGACCAAGGCAAGCGTGGGGGCCCGGAGGAAAGTCATGGGAAAACGCGCATCCCGTCAGCCGCGCGGGTGGCTGTCCACGGGCAATTTAATTTTTCTGTGTGATACCTTGGGGCCGAAAGCATTGGGTCCCGTGACAAAGCGGGGAGTTGACGAACCCGCCGCGCATGCCTTTCGTGCGGCCTTGCTCGTAGGGGTGTCCTCCGCGGAGG
>CAYMSE010000104.1:0-5593 GCA_964392935.1 uncultured Oleiharenicola sp. | reverse complement strand
TGCCGGTGATCGCGCCGGCGGCGCTGCCCCCGCCCGGGGAGATCTTTGTCCTCGGCTACGTGACGTCCCGCGGCGCGCGGGCGCTCATCCGGGGCGACCTCGCGAGCCGCGGCTACCGGGAGGGCGCGGATTTCCTGATGTGCGCCTGACGCGGACGGAGCCGTGGCTGGACTTACCGGGAATCTGCGTACACTGCGGGCCATGCCAGACGAGACCAACACCGAGCCGACCGGCGCCGTGGTGACCGCGGATTTCATCCGCCACCGCAACGTCCTGCTGCTGCAGGCGGACATGGGACCGCTCTTCGTCGACTATTACCTCCACCTGGCGGACCACCACCTGCGCCACGAGCCCGCGCAGGACGCGCTCCTCAAGCAGGCGCTGACCGCGTTCACGCTGCATTGCGCGGCGCGTCCACGCCTCGAGCACCTCTCGTGGACGATCGGCCTGCAGGCGCCGCCGCTCAACCTGTTTGCCGCCGGCGACAACGAGGACTGCACGATCACCGGGCGCCTGTTCACCGACAACATCCGCGCGGCGCCCCACCACCTGTTCTTCAGCGAGGTCGTGCCGCGGCGCGGCGCCGAGAAGCGGCGCAGCGTGATCGACTTCGAGGGGACGGACCTGTTCCGGGCCGTGGAGAAGTTCTACGCGGCCAGCGAACAGCGGCTGCTGCGGATCTTCGACCTCGGCGAGGACCGCTACGCGCTGCTGCTGTCCCATCCGGATTGCGACGAGGCCTGGCTCCGCGCCGTGCAGCCGGCCGACCTGCAGGATCTCGCGCGGACGCAGACCCTGGCGCGCATCGAGCGCCGGCTCTACCGCTGGCACTGCGGTTGCGAGCAACGGAAGATCCTGGCCGCGCTCGCGCCCGCCGCCCAGCACGGGCTCGGCGAGCTGTTCGGCGGCGGCGAGGTCATCCAGGTGCAGTGCCCGCGCTGCGCGGCGGCGTACACGATCACCCGCGAGGCGATGGAGGCGTGGCTGGCCGGCGCGGCCCGGGCGCCATGAGGGAGATCGCGCAGAATATCCTGCAGGGCCTCACGACGGCGTCGCCGCTGGACCAGCTCAACCTCGTGCTCGGGCTCGTGGGGGTCGGGCTGATGATCCGCCGCACGCTGTGGGCCTTTCCGGTCGGCCTGGCGGCCGTGACGGTGCAGGGCGTGCTGTTCGCGCGGGCGCACTTTCCCGCGGACGCCCTGCTGCAGGTCTTCTATTTCGTGACGCTCGGGTGGGGCTGGTGGCACTGGGTGAAGGACCGCGGGACCGCGCCCGAGCTGCCGGTGACGAAGCTCGGCGCGCGTGGCCGCGGCCTGACGCTGGTGGCAGCGGCCGCGGGGACCGCGGTCTGGGCGCTGGCCATCGGCCCGCGCCTGCAGGCGGTGATGCCGTGGCGCGACGCCTTCATCGCGATGTTCAGCGTGGCGGCCCAGGTGCTGCAGGTGCGCAAGCACGTCGAGAACTGGCCGCTGTGGGTGGTGGTGAACTTCGTGGCGGTCGCCTCCTACTGGCGCGCGGAGCTGGCGTTCACCGCGCTGCTTTACCTGATCTACCTGGGCTTGGGCGTGGCCGGCTGGATTGCCTGGGCGCGGGTGATGCGGCGCGAGAGCGCGGAGGCCGGGACCGGATGAACGCCCCGCTGCGCATTGCCGTCTACGGGCCGGAGTCCACCGGCAAGACCGAGCTGGCGACCAAGCTCGCCGCGCATTTCGGCGCGCCGCTCGTCGCCGAGTACGCCCGCGAACGCTGGGACGCGCAGGGCGCGCTGACCCTCGAGGACATGGTGCCCGTCGCCCGCGAGCAATGGCGCCGCGAAGACGAGGCCGTCCGGCGCGCCGCGGAGGCTTGTCATATAATGGATGACAAACTTACGCCCCTCGTGATTTGCGATACGGAGGCGCTCACGACGATGTTGTGGAGCGACCTGCTGTACGGGACGACGCCGGACGAGGTGAAGCGGGGGGCGGAGCGGCGCTGCCGGGACTATGCGCTCTACCTGCTGCTCGACATCGACGTGCCGTTCGCGCCGGATCCGCAGCGGTGCTTTCCGGACCCGGCGGACCGGGAGAAGTGCCTGCGCGTGTGGCGCGGCGCGCTCGAGCGGCGGCACCTGCCGTTCGAGGTCATCCACGGCAACTGGGCGGAACGGGAGGCGCGCGCCGTCGCGGCCATCCAGGCCCTCTTCTGCTCCCCCGCCTAGCTGCAGCGGTTTCAAGAATGCAGTAGCAGCCGGGGTCAGCGCCCCCGGCCACAACTTTACTGCATCGGCCCTAGGGGGATTTCAGGCGAATCCGGCGGTACTCGACCTTCATCGGCGGGCCGACGTGCACCTGCACGCCGATCAGGCCGGTGGCGCGGCGGTGCGCCGGGTCGTCGTCGACCACCACGCTCATGACGTGGCCGTTGAGCAGGTGCGTGAGCACGGGGCCGCGGGCAATGAGGTGGTATTCGTTCCAGTCGCCGGCCTTGATGAAGGCGGCGAGCGCGGTGCGGTCGCCGAGCGAACCGATGATCTCGGGCCGGCCGTCGGGGTTGACGCGGGCGATTTCGCCGCGCTTCGCGAGGAAGGTGCGGCCGCGCTCCTCGTAGTTCTGGCCGGTGTGGCGGAACCGCGCCTCGCCGCGGCTCTCGCCGTCGATGTCGGCCTGGTAGCCGGCGAGCGACCAGGCGGCGTCGGTGAGCTGCACGCTGCGGTAGTTGACGCCGGAGTTGCCGTCGGCGCTGATGCGGTACTCGAGCTTCAGCTCGAAGTCGCCCGGCTCGCCGCCGCGCCAGATCAGGAACGTGTTCCGCTTCACGATCGTCGCGGGCGTGATCTCGCCGACGATGGCGCCGTCCTCGACGCGCCAGTACTTCGGGTCGCCGTCCCAGCCGGCGAGCGTGCGGCCGTCGAAGATCGGCACGAAGCCGGCCTCGGGGTCCGGCGCCGGCGGCGGGGCGGCCGGCGGGTTCTGGGCCAGGGCGCCGGCGGCGACCAGCAGCGACAGGAGCAGGCTACGGCAGGGGCGGAGGGGCATGCGGCGATTGAGCCGCGTACCGCCCGGGCTGGCGAGACGCGAGTGACCGCGGCCGGCTCAGACGAAGTTGGGGTAGTCCGGCTGGAAGATGTGGCTGCGGACGTGCGCCTCGAGGTCCGCGGGCCGGCGCTCGCGCGACAGGCCGCGCTGGTAGGCGTTCTCCGCCACGGCCACGGCGATGGCGAAGGACACGTCGCGGATGCGCGCGAGGTCGGGGAAGATCCGGCCGACGTCGTAGTCGCCCGGCGTGACCAGGCCGGCGAGCGTGCGCGCGGCGACGAGGAACATCTCGTTGGTGACGCGCGAGGCGCGGCTGGCGATGACGCCGAGCCCGACGCCGGGGAAGATGTAGGAGTTGTTACCCTGGCCGGGCGTGTAGGTGCGGCCGCCGAGCGCCACCGGCGGGAACGGGCTGCCGCTGGCGAACACGGCGCGGCCGTCGGTCCAGGCGTAGGCCTGCTCGGCCGTGCACTCGGATTTCGAGGTGGGGTTCGACAGGGCGAAGACGATCGGGTGCGCGTGGTTGCGCGCCATGGCCTGCAGCACGGGCTGCGTGAAGGTCTGCGGCATGCCGGAAACGCCGATGAGGGCGTGTGGCTTGAGCTCGGCGACGATGGCGCCGAGATCGCTCACGGGCGCGTGGTCGTGGGCGAAGCGGAGCTTGTGCGCGACGAGGTCCGTGCGGCTGCGGACCACGAGGCCGCGCGAATCGACGAACCAACACTGGCGGCGCGCGACGTCCTCCGGCACGCCGTCGCCCACGAGCGCGTCGACAATGAGGTCGCCGATGCCGATGCCGGCCTCGCCGGCGCCGTAGAAGAGGATCCGCATGGCCGACAGCGGCGTGCCCGTGACGCGGGCGGCGGAGAGCAGGCCGGCGACGGTCACGCCCGCGGTGCCCTGGATGTCGTCGTTGAAGGTGCAGATGCGGTCCTTGTAGCGGTGGAGCAGCTGGAAGGCGTTGGCGTTGCCGAAGTCCTCGAACTGGAGGCAGGCCTGCGGGAAGCGGGCCTGCACGGCCTGGACGAACTCCTCGACGAGCTCGTCGTACTCGCGGCCCCGGAGGCGCACGCGCGGGGTGCCGATGTAGAGCGGGTCCTCGCGGAGCTCGGTGTTGTTGGTGCCGACGTCCAGCATCACGGGCAGGCACTGCGACGGGTGCACGCCGGCGCAGGCGGTGTAGAGCGAGAGCTTGCCGACGGGGATGCCCATGCCGTTCGCGCCGAGGTCGCCCAGGCCGAGGATGCGCTCGCCGTCGGTGACGACGATCATGCGGACGTCGGGGTGCGGCCAATTCGCGAGGATCTGGCCGATGCGGCCGCGGTCGTCGGCCGTGATGTAGAGGCCGCGCGAACGCCGGAAGATGTAGCCCCACCGCTGGCAGGCGAGGCCCACCGTCGGCGTGTAGATGATCGGCATCGTCTCGTGCAGGTGGTCCATCACCACGCGGTAGAACAGCGATTCGTTCCGTTCCTGCAGCGAGATCAGGTAAATGTACTTCTCCAGCTCGCTCGTCTTGCGGCGGAAGCTCTCGAGCACCCGGCGCACCTGCGCCGCCTGCGGCGTCACGCGCGGCGGGAGCAGGCCGCGCAGGCCGAGGGCGTCGCGCTCGGCGTCGGTGAAGGCCGTGCCCTTGTTGAGCAGCGGGTCATGGAGGAGGTCGACGCCGCGTTTGCCATGGTAGGTGGTGTTCATGGAGGGGAGGAGTGGGGCGATGCGTGTTGGCCAAACCGTAGCGGCGCGAAGCGCGCGGGCCAAAGGCGTTCCGGCCGTCGGCGGTCGAATTGACGAAGCAGCACCGCGGCCATCGGGCACGCTAATAACCCCGCGAGGACAATCCATGCGTAGACTTCGGCGCGAGGTGCGGAGTTGCCCCCGGGGCGACGGCCCGCGGCCGGCCGCGTCAGCGGCGGGCCTTGGTCCCGGACTCGTGTTGCTGGTGGTCGAGATGCAGCCCGCGCAGGAACGGCAGCTCCAGGCGCTCCTCCCCGTCGGCCAGCTGGAACCGGAGCATCCGCGGGCCGGGCGTCATCGGGAAGAACAGGCTGCCGGTGCGCGTTTCGCCCGGCCCGAGCGACAGCGGCAGCCTGAGCTCCCGCCGGTGAAACTCGCGTTCCATGGCGGCCTTGTTGCGCGCATTGATGACCAGCACGGTGGCGTAGTAGACGGGGATGGCCACGATGGTGGCACCCGCGGCGGTGGCGGCGCCTTCGGTGAAGAGGCCGGCGTTCAGGACCAGGAGCGTGCCGGTGCCGCCGATGAGCACGACGGGCGTCGTGTAGCGGACGAAGGCCACGCCGGCGTCGCGGAACCGCTGCTCGGCGGTCTTGCTGTCCTGCTCGAGGCGCCAGGGATTCGTGCCGGGATGGTACGGTGCGCCGGAGAAATCCTCGAGCACGGCGGAGGTCACCACGAGAGGGTTCGCGCCGGGGTTGCGCAGGGCGAGGACGAACTCGTCCCAGTACGCATCGCGTTTCCACGAGCCGGGACCGTTGTAGGTGATGAGCCCGATGAGCGTCACCTCGGCGGGCGACTGCCCCAGGGCGGCGTCGAGCCGCTGCATCGGCGGCGTGCGG
>CAYMSE010000103.1:0-3685 GCA_964392935.1 uncultured Oleiharenicola sp. | reverse complement strand
TTCAGGCGCTGCGCCTCGCCGCCGGAGAGCGTCGGGCTGCTCTGGCCGAGCGTGAGATAGCCGAGTCCGCAGTCGACCATGAGCCGGCAGACCTGGGAAAGCTGCGAATGGAAATCGAAGAACCCGGCGGCTTCGTCAAAGGTGAGCTGCAGCACCTGGCCGATGTTCCTGCCCTTCCACGCGATGTCCGCGAGTTCGGGTCCGAACCGCGAGCCGCCGCAGGCGTCGCAGGGCAGGTAGGAATCGGCCATGAAGGCCATCTCGAGCTTGATGCGCCCGGCGCCGGCGCAGGTCTCGCAGCGGCCGCCGGTGGTGTTGAACGAGAAGCGGCTGGCGGTGTAGCCGCGCATCTTCGCCTCGGGCAATGACGCGAAGAACTGGCGAATGGTGTCGAAGATGCCGAGGTAGGTGGCGGGCGTGGAGCGCGGGGTCTTGCCGATCGGCGACTGGTCGACCTCGATGACGCTCTTGAAGAGGTGCGCGTGGCGCAGTTCTGCAAAGGGGGGGCGGGCGTCGCGCGTTGAGGGCGGGAAGGCGTCCGGATCGAAGCGGGCGAGTTTGACGAATTCCCTGCCGGTGAGGCGGGCCTTTTTCTGCTTGATCGCGCAGGTGACGGCGGGGTGCAGGATGTCGCGGAAGAGCGTGGACTTTCCCGCCCCGCTCGGGCCGCAGGCCATGATCAGCCGCCCGTGGGGCAGGCGCAGCGTCTGGTCGCGGAGGTTGCGGTAATTGATGCCGGTGAGTTCGAGCCCGCCGGATTCCGGGCCGGAATTCGCGGCGCGGCGCGCGCGGGTGCCGTCCCGCGGCGAACCTACCTCGCGATATGCGCCACGGAGCGGATGCGGGATGCCCTTGGTCAGGAACAGGCCGGTCAGCGAGGCGTCGTTGTGCCGGATTTCGTCGGGGGTGCCGTTGGCGAGCACCTCGCCGCCGTGGCGGCCGGCCCCGGGGCCGAGGTCGACGATCCGGTCGGCGCGCGCCATCACCACGTCGTCGTGCTCGACCACCAGCAGCGAATTGCCCTTGTCGCGTAGCGCGAGGAGCGTGTCGATCAGGCGGTCGTTGTCGCGGGCGTGCAGGCCGATCGAGGGTTCGTCGAGGACGTAGAGCACGCCGGACAGGTTCGACCCGAGCTGCGCGGCGAGGCGAATGCGCTGGGCTTCGCCGCCGGACAGGGTCTCGGTCGCGCGATCGAGCGACAGGTAGTCGAGTCCCACATGCGCCAGGAAGCGCAGCCGCTCGGCGATCTGGGGCACGATGTCCTGCGTGATGAGGCGCGTGCGGTCGTCGAGTTGGAGGCCGCGCAGGGCGGCGAGCAACTCGTCGGGGGTGAGCCGGCAAAGCGCGGGCAGCGTGAGGGGTTCGCCCCGGCGGAGCGGGAGCTTCACGGCGCGGGCGATGCGGTTGAGGCGTTCGCCGTGGCAGGTCGGACAGATCCGGCCGTGGGCCGCGGGGTCGTCGGGGTCGAAGGCCCGCAGGGCGTCGGCGACCTCGTCGGATCGTTCCTCGTCCTCGTCGGGCTTCAGCATCCAGTCGTAGATGCGGCCGTGGCCCCGGCAGGTCTCGCACCAGCCGCGCGGCGAGTTGAACGAGAAGTGCTTCGGATCGAGCTCGGGAAAGGATTCGCCACTGACCACGTCGGTGCGCGTGGTCGAGAACCAGCCGAGGATGTCGCCCGACGGAACCACGATGAAGCAGGAACCCTTGCCGAGCTTGAGGGCTCGGTCGAGTTGAGCGCTGAGCGCGGAGAGCGGGGCGCCCGGTTTCCGGCCGGCGGCACCGGTTTCGGTGCCCGGGATCTGCTTCAGGTCCGCCACCACGACCTCGACGTCGTGCTCCTTGTAGCGGTCGAGCTTGGTGAAGGTGTCGACCCGCAGGAGTCGTCCGTCCGCCCGCATCAGTTCAAAGCCCTGCTTGCCGATCCACTTCGCGATCGGTTCGTGGTGGCCCTTGCGTCCGCGGATGAGCGGCGCGCACAGGTAGAGGTGCTTCGCCTTGCGGGCGGCGGGCGTGTCGAGCGTGCGGGCGAGGAGTTGGCGCAGCTGGCCGGGGGAAAGCGGCGTGACCGGGCGGCCGGTCTCGGGGTGATGTTGAATGCCGGCGCGGGCGTAGAGCAGGCGCAGGTACTGCGCGACCTCCGTGATGGTGGCGACGGTCGATTTCCGCGAACCGCGCGTGACGCGCTGTTCGATCGCCACGGTCGGCGGGATGCCGGTCAGGCGGTCGATGTCGGGCCGCGGCAGCTGTTCGACGAACTGCCGGGCGTAGGGCGACATCGACTCCATGAAGCGCCGCTGCCCCTCGGCGAAGATGATGTCGAAGGCCAGGGTGGACTTGCCCGAGCCCGACACGCCGGTCACGACCGCCAGCTGGTGGTGCGGGATCGAGAGCGAGATGTTCTTCAGGTTGTTCTCCCGGGCGCCGAGGACCTGAAGGGTTGAGGGCTGAGAGTTGAGGGTTGAGGAGGACGCGTCGTAAGGGGCGGGGGCCTCGGCGGCGGCAAGCTCGGACGCCGGGTGGTCCGCGAGGGCGTGACGCAGGAAGGGCGAGGTCGGCGTGTGGGCGGCGGCGATCTGCTCCGGCGTTCCCTCCGCCACGATCCGTCCGCCGTCGGCGCCGGCCTCGGGTCCGACCTCGAGGATCCAGTCGGCGGATTTCAGCACGTCGAGGTTGTGCTCGATCACGACCACCGAGTGGCCGGCATCGACGATGCGCTGGAGCACCTCGAGCAGGCGCTTCACGTCGTGGCGGTGCAGGCCGGTGGTGGGCTCGTCGAGGAGAAGCAGGGCGCCGGCGAATGGTTGAGGGTTGAGCGATGAGGGTTGAGGGCTGGAGTCCGCGGCGTAGCCGCTCAGGTAGCGCACCAGCTTCAGGCGCTGGGATTCGCCGCCGGAGAGGGTGTTCAGCGGCTGGCCGAGCGGCAGGTAGCCGAGGCCCACGGCGTCGAGCGCGGCGAAGCGGCTGCGGATCGCGGCGTGGTCCGCAAAGAAGGCCATCGCGTCGCCGACGGTCGTTCCGAGGAGGTCCGACACCGAGCGGCCGTTCCAGCGGATGGCCAGCACCTCGGGCTTGAAGCGCCGACCTTCGCAGATCGGGCAGGGGACGAAGACGTCGGAGAGGAACTGCATTTCGACGCGCTCGCTGCCGAGGCCCTGGCAATGGTCGCAGCGTCCCTCGCCGCTGTTGAAGGAGAAGCTGGAGGCGTTGAAGCCCGCGGCCTGCGCTTCCGGCGTCTGCGCGTACAGCTCGCGGATCAGGTCCCACGCCTCGGAGTAGAGGGCGGGATTCGAACGGGGAGTGCGGCTGAGCGGCGACTGGTCCACCAGGACGATCTCGGGGAAGTCGACGTCCGCATGGATGCGCGCGATCTCCGCCGGATCCTCGGTCATCTGGTTGCGCTGGGTGAGCAGGCCCTGGTGGATGACGTTGTCGAGGAGGGTGGACTTGCCCGAGCCGGAGACGCCGCTGAGGCAGACGAGCCGGCCGAGCGGCAGGCGGAACGACAGGTCGCGGAGGTTGTGCTTGGTGGCCTTCTCGAACGAGAGCCACCGCGTGGCGGAGGCGGGGCGGTCGGTCCCGCGCCGCGTTGGTTTCGCCGCCGGTTTTCCGCGGGACGGGTGATCCCCCCGTGAAGCAGGGGCCGCATCCACCGGGCGGCGCGTCGCGGGCGGGTCGATGCGTTGGC
>CAYMSE010000102.1:0-3816 GCA_964392935.1 uncultured Oleiharenicola sp. | reverse complement strand
TGGCCGAGCACGCCGTGGAAATTCTCCCATTCCTTGGGCGGCAGCTGGCGGGTGACCAACGCGCCGGCGGCGTCGCGCGGGAAATCGCAGCGCAGCCGCGGGAACACCCGGCAGAGCGCGGCGGTGAGCTTGGTCAGCGCGGCGTACTGCTCCGGCGTGAAATCGTATTGCTGCAGCACCTTGTCCCCGATCCGGCCGCGCACCGCCTCCGGCCGGGCCGGGCGCCCGGTGAAGCCCGGCGTGCGGAGGCCCAGGTTGCGGAAGCGCGGCGGCACGGTGAGTTCGGTGACGCCCCGCCGGCGGCGGTACCACTCGGCGAGCGGCTTCGCCTCGGCAGGCGGATAGGCGCCGATGTTGGCGATCTCGATGCCGATGCTGCGGTCGTTGGCGATCGTCGCGTGCAGCGCGCGGTCCTGCAGGTCAAGCGTCTGGTAGATCGTGCCGTCCACATCGAGGAGGAAGTGCACGCTGAGCTTGCGCTGCTGGAGCACGGTGAAGCAGACGCGGCTGACGCCCGCGCCGTCGTAATGCAGCACAAACTGGTCGACCGTGCGCTGGAGCGCCGCCAGGTTGTCGCGCGCTTTCTCCAGGCCCGGGCGCGGCCCGGGCGCGGCCGTGCCGGCGTACGCGTTGTAGCCACCCCGCTCCTGCCACGTCACCACGCGCGTGCCGGTGTGGATGCGCCGGCCGGCGACGATGAGCTCGTCCCCCGCCACCACCGGGCCGGTGTAGGGACGCACCACGGCGGCGGGCGCGGGGGCCGGCGGAACCTTCGGCACGGGGGCGGCGGGCGCCGGGGCGGGCGCAGCCGTGCGGCAGGCGGCGAGCCCGAGGAGTACTCCGCCCGCGGCAGCCGCGGCGCGCAGCTGCCTATTTCGCCACCAGGAGCGAAAAACCATGGCGGCGAAGCGTGCGGTGCAAGGCGCGGACGTGCGCGTGGTCGCGCGTCTCCACGGTGCACACCGCGTTGACGGCGTAAATGTCGGGACCGCTGAACGCGCGGTCGTGCGCGCTGTCCTTGATGCTCGCGCCGCACTCGGCGATCACGCGCGCCAGCGCGGCGAGGCCGCCCGGCCGGTCGCTGATCACCGCGGTGAAGCGCGTCAGGCGGCCGTCGCGCACGAGGCCCTGCTCGATCACGCGGCTCAGGATCCCCGGGTCGATGTTGCCGCCGCACACGACCAGCACGACGTTGCGGCCGCGCAGCTCGGGCAGCTGGCCGGACATCATCGCCGCGAGCGGGGCGGCGGCGGCGCCCTCGACGACCGCCTTCTCGAGCTCGACCATGCGCAGGATGGCGAGCGCGAGCGCGTCCTCGGACACCCGCACCACGCGGTCGACGCGCCCGCGCGCGAGGGCGAAGGCGTTGGCCCCGACCGTGAGGGTGGCGAGGCCGTCGGCGAGCGTCGGCCGCCGCGGCACCGGCACCGGTTTGCCGGCGCGCAGCGCGGCGGAAAAATTCCCGGTGGCCGCGCTTTCGACGCCGATCACCTGCACGCGCCGCCGCCGGCTCTTCACCGCCAGCGCGAGGCCGGCGATCAGGCCCGCGCCGCCGATCGGGCACACGATCGCGTCGACGTCGGGCACCTGGTCGAGGATCTCGAGCCCGAGCGTCCCCTGCCCGGCGATGATGTCGGGCGCGTCGAAGCCGTGGATGTACGCCAGCTGGTGCGCGCGGGCGAGCGCGTCCGCCTGCGCGCGGGCCTCCGCGAAGTCGCGGCCGTGGATGAGCACGCGCGCGCCGAGGCGGCGGGCGGTGCTCACCTTGATGAGCGGGGCGTAGTCGGGCATCACGACCGTCACGGGCACGCCGAGCAGGCGGCCGTGGTAGGCGAGCCCGAGCGCGTGGTTGCCCGCGGAGGCCGCGATGACCCCGAGCTGCCGCTGGCGGGCGGAGAGGCGGAGGAGGGCGTTGCGCGCGCCGCGCTCCTTGAACGAGCCGGTGCGCTGGAGGCTGTCGAGTTTGCAGAAGATCCGCGCGCCGGTGATCTCGGAGAGCGGAATCGATTCGGGACAGGGCGTGACGACCACGCCGCCGGCGATGCGGCGGCGGGCGGCGCGGATGTCCGCGTAGGTGACGACGGGGTTCGTTTTGATGGCCGGAAACTACGCGCCGCCGGAGGCGATGCAATCGCGCGGTGCGGGCCCGCGCCCGCAAAGGAAAAAGCCCGCGGTGGCCGCGGGCTTCGGGCGGAGGGCGGTCACTTCGCCGGCGGCGGGGTCGCGGCGGCCGGGGCGGGCAGCACCGGCCGGGCCTGCAGGAATTCCTGCCACGCGTTGCGCAATTCCTTGCGTTCACCCGGGTCGAGCTTGCCGTCGTGGTTGGCGTCGAAGCGCGCGAGCACCATCTGGCGGTGTTCCTTGGCGCGGGCGCGCATCTCCTCGCGGGCCTTCCGGGCCTCGGCGTACTCGGCGTCGTTGAGCCGGCCGTCGTGGTCGTGGTCGAAGCGGGCCATGACGCGGTGATGCCACATCGCGCGGAGGTGCCGGTGCCAGCGCATCAGCTTGCGCCAGTGCGGCGGCGGGCCGCCGAAACCGTCGGGGCCGAACTCGCCGGGGCCGCCGGGACCGAACGCGCCCGGGCCGTGGTGCCGCCCCTCGCCGCCGCCGTGTTCCGCCAGGCGTTTCTGCCACTCGGCGCGGGCGGCGGCGCGCGCGGCTTCGTCGAGCTTGCCGTCGTGGTTGGCGTCGAAGCGCTGCAGGAACCGCTCGCGCATGGGGTGTTCCCCGTCGCCGGCGGGCGGCGGTGCGGGCGGCTGGCCCTGGGCGAAGGCTCCGGCCGCGAATAGCGTTGCTGTCAAAAGGCAGAGGGATACTGAGCTGGTCTTCATCTTATGGGGAGTGTTACGGACTAGACGCCCCCCTGCCACGCGGGTTACAAAGCACCTCCCTCCACCCATGTACCAGGTCACCTTTTCCGAGCAGAGCATGCGCGAGCTGAACCGCCTCGACAAACTCGCCCAGATGGAGGCGATCGAGCCGATCAGCAAGATCCGGCCCGACGACCTGGCCAATCCCCGCGAACCCCTCGGCCGGTTCACGCGCGGGCAGCAGACCTTCTACCGGCTGCGCGCCGGCGACTTCCGCTTCTATTTCGAGGTGAAGGGCGACACCCTCCACACGCACTACATCCTGCACAAGTCGTCGCTCGAGGACCTGCTCTTCCGCATGAAGCTGCCGGTGTCCGAGCAACAGCTCTTCGAGCAGCACTCGAAATTCTGGAAGTACCTCGAGAGCCTGACGAAATAGCCGCCCATGCCGGACGACCTGCAGCAGCGCGACAATCCCTACAACGTCACCCAGGCGAGCCGCATTTATTTCCTGCCGAACCTGATGACGGCGGGGAACCTCTTCTGCGGCTTCGGCGCGGTCATCAAGTGCATCCAGGCGCGCCTGCTCACCGACGCCGGCGAGTACGCCGCGCTCCACGGCAGCCAGTCCGCGATGACGCTCTACACGCACGCGGTGTGGCTGATCCTTGCGGCGGTGATCTTCGACTCGCTCGACGGGCGCCTCGCCCGCATGGGCGGCCGCACCTCGCTGTTCGGCGCCGAGTTCGACTCGCTGGCCGACGTCGTGTCCTTCGGCGTCACGCCCGCGCTCATGGTCTTCTTCCTGATCCTCGCGCCGCGCGAGGACTACCAGTGGTTCCGCGAACTCGGCTGGATCGTGGCGTTCATCTACCTCCTGTGCGGCGCCGTCCGCCTCGCGCGCTTCAACGTCATCACCAATCCCCTCCTCCACCGCGGCGAGGCCGAATCGAGCAAGGACTTCGTCGGCCTGCCGATCCCCGCCGCGGCCGGCACCGTGGCCTCG
>CAYMSE010000101.1:0-3201 GCA_964392935.1 uncultured Oleiharenicola sp. | reverse complement strand
CCGCAAGGGCGGCCGCGCTGCTCGCCGCGGAACGCGAGATTCTGGCCGCGAACGCCACCGACGTGGCCGAGGCGAAGGCCCGCGGCCAGTCCGCCGCGCTGGTCGACCGGCTCACGCTGAACGCGCAGCGACTCGCCGCGTGCGCCGAGGGCCTGCGCCAGGTCGCCGCCCTGCCCCACCCGCTCGGGCAGGTCCTGCGCGAATGGACGCAGCCCAACGGACTCCGGATCGCGAAGATTCGCGTGCCCCTCGGCGTCATCGGCTTCATCTACGAATCGCGTCCCAACGTCACCGTCGACGCGTCCGCGCTCTGCCTGAAGAGCGGCAACGCCGTGATCCTGCGGGGCGGTTCGGAGGCGCTCCGCTCCAACACCGCGATCGCCGCCGCCCTGGCGCGCGGCCTCGCCGCCGCCGGCCTGCCCGCCGCCGCGGTCCAGCTGATTCCCGTCGCGGATCGCGAGACCGTGAAACTCCTCGGCGAAGCGGTGGGGGTCGTTGACCTGCTCATTCCCCGCGGCGGCCGCGGCCTGATCGAGACGGTCGTCGCCACGGCCCGCGTACCGGTGATCAAGCATTTCGACGGCATCTGTTCCGTCTACGTCGATCGCGCGGCCGACCTCGCGATGGCGGAGGCGATCGTCCTCAACAGCAAGGTCCAGCGCCCGGGCGTGTGCAACGCCGTGGAAACGCTCCTCGTGCACCGCGACGTGGCGGACGGCTTCCTGCCGCGGATCGGCCGCGCGCTCCATGCCCGCAACGTGAAGCTCCGCGCCGAACCGGGCGCGCTCGAGATCCTGTTGCGTGACGAGGTCCCGGCGTCCGCGGCCTCCGAACACGATTTCCGCACCGAGTTCCTCGACCTGATCCTCGCGGTGAAAATCGTCGGCTCGGTCGACGAGGCCGTCGCGCACATCGAGAACCACGGCTCGCACCACACCGACACGATCGTCACCGGCGACGCCGCCGCGGCCGAGAAATTCCTCGCCGGGGTCGACAGTTCCGTCGTGCTCTGGAACGCCTCCACCCGCTTCAACGACGGCTTCCAGTTCGGCTTCGGCGCCGAGATTGGCATCAGCACCGACAAGCTCCACGCGCGCGGCCCCATGGGGCTCGAGGAGCTGACCTCGTACAAGTACGTGGTCCGCGGCACCGGCCAGGTGCGCACCTGACCGGCCGCGCTGCGAGCGCGGCGGCGGGCGGGCCGCGGACTATTTCAGCCGAAGCTCGAACACCGCGACACCGAGCGCCGGGACCTGCAACGCGTCGGCGGTCACCTCCGCGCGCTGGATGTCGACGACCCGCGGCTTGCCCGGCGAGTTGTGCACCTCGGGATTCGGACCCGTGATGAGCCAGCGCACACCGGGTCCCGCCAGCGCCAGGCCGGCGGCGTCGAGGCGGACGGTCGTCTCGTCGCTCGTGGGATTCACGACGCCCACGGTCAGGACCTTGCCGTCCGCCGTCAGGGCCGCCGCGACGTCGAGCGGGCCGAAATCCTGGCCCAGCACCAACGGGGTCCGGCCGAAGTGCTCGCGGTACATCTGCAGCACCAGTCCGGTGGTCTCCATCTCCGCCGCGGTCCGCGTGGTCTTGATCGCCCCGATGACGTTCACCGTCTGCGCATAGTGCGCCATGTGGATGAGATCGCTCTGGCGGAAATATTCGTGCAACCCGGCGGCGACGCCGAGCCCGTCCTGCAATTCGTACACGCAGCCCAGTTCGCCGTACGCCGACTCGCGGTGCCAGTAGTTCCATTCGTCCATCGTGATCGGCATGAGCTTGCCGTGGAGGTTCGGCAGGGTGGCCTGCAGCTTCCGGTGCCCCTCGGCCTTGTGGCGGATGGACTCGCGCAGCATGCCGACGTGCGTGAGGACGTCGACGCGCCCTTCCTTCGTCCACGGCAGGCGTCCGCGGTAGAAATGCTCGGAGAGGATCGACATGTGGTCCGCGCACTCCTCGAGCATGAGGTGCGAGCAGGTCTTGCCGGACTTGGCCTGGTCGGGATCGTGCTCCTTGTTGATCGTCTCCAGGTCGCCGACCGCCGTCAGCGAGAGCGAGGGATCCACCTTCCACATGGCCTCGGCAAAGAGGTTGTGCTTCAGGGTGTAGTGTTTCATCTGCATGAACCCGAGCTGCCACGGGCCGAACATCTCGTTGCCCACGCACCAGAATTTCACGCCGTAGGGCTGCGCGTGGCCGTTCCGCACGCGCCAGCCGCCGCCGACTGTGTCGGCGCCCCGGTTGCAGTACTCGACCCACTGCGCGGCGGAGTATGCGTCGCCGAAACCGGTGTTGGCGGCGATCATCGGCTCGGTGTCGATGGCGCGGCAGAAGGCGATGAACTCGTCGGTGCCGAAATCGTTGTGCTCGACGCCGGTCCACGCCGGGTTCTTGCGCGGCGGACGCCGGTCACGGTCGCCGATGCCGTCGCGCCAGTCGTAGCCGCTCGCGAAATTGCCGCCCGGCCAGCGATAAACGGTGCCCTTGAGCTGCTTCAGGAGCGCCAGGGTGTCGGCGCGCATGCCGTGGACGTTGTCCCCCGGCATCAGCGACGGCGGGCCCAGCAGCACGTCGCCGCTCAGCACCCGGATCTCGAGTGACGCCCCCTTCTCGGTGCCCAGCTTGGGCGTGAAGGAGAATCCCTGCCGCGCAAAATCCGGACCCCCGAAGGCGATGCGCACCGACGCCCGGTCGGCGGTTCCCTCGCCCCAGACCAGCGTGACTTCCACCTCGGCCTTGCCGCCAAGGGGCCGGGCCCAGACGTAGCCGTCGTACCGCTTGCCCGCAACGACGCCGAGATCGCGCTGCCGCAGGCCGGCGCCGGCATTGACGCGCGGCGAGTGCTTCCCGACGAACGCGCCTTCCGTCACCATGGCCACCGCCTTGGCATCGCCGATGATCTGCCAGGGCGACGCGCCCACGACGGGAAACTCGCTGTCCAGGAGGTCGCGATATGGCGAGTAGTCCGCGGTGATCGGAAAATAGAATTTCCGGTCCTCCAGCATTTCCGCCCAGATGCCGCCGTAGATGCAGCGTCCGAGGTGCTCGACGAACTGCCCGTAGATGTACGGGCTGATGGGCGCGCCGGTCCGGGTGGCGTCGACCTTCAGGTCCACGGTGCCGGCCGCCAAGCCGGACCACGGCACGATCAACGCCGCAGCGAGGGCGAAAAACTTCGACAATTTCATGGGGCGATGGGGTAAG
>CAYMSE010000100.1:0-4407 GCA_964392935.1 uncultured Oleiharenicola sp. | reverse complement strand
GGAGAACCTGCTGGAGCAGGTTCGCATCGCCCTGGCCGACTGAACGGCGTCAGGCCGGCGGCGTCGCCTGCGTGATGAGCAGCGTGAGGTCCGCGAGCGCACGCACCGCGTGCGGCAGTTTCGGCGGCAGATGGAGGAGGTCGCCGGCCTGCAGCTGTTGCCGCCCGTCGGGCAGCGAGAATTCGCACGCGCCGGCCAGCACCTGGATGAGGGCGCGCGCCGCCGTGGTGTGCTCCGACAGTTCCTGCCCGGCCGCAAAGCGGAACAACGTCACGCGCAACCCCGGCGCGGTGAGCACGGCCTGGCTGACGATGCCGTGGGCGACGGACGTGGCGGGGGCGGCCAGTGGACAGACCGCGGCCTGGTCGGAGGGCAGAAGGGCGGAGGACATGCGCCCAAGGTATCCGACCTCCTGCCGCCGCGCCTTGATGCAGGTCAAGACACGGGGGTGTCGCGCGCCGACGGCAATTTCCAGATTCCTGATTTCACGATGGCTGATCTCAAGATTCCGCGCCGCTGCGGTCGATCCCGCGCGTTGGGGACCACGCGCTCCACCGGTCCTGCTTGGCCGGACCACCTTGGACGTTGGAGGTTGAGCGTGGAATGTTGGACGTTGCGCGAGGCGCGGCGCGTCCCGCGATCAGCTGCCCCGGGCGACGCGGATGATCGCGGCGAGGCTCGCCTCGACGTCGGCGTCGGTGGTGGCCCACGACGACACGCTGATCCGCATGGCGGTGCGGCCCTGCCACACGGTGACGCCGGCCCAGCAGGTGCCCTCGCGCTGGACGCCCTCGATCACGCGCTTCGTGTTGGCGGCATCGCCGAAGGCGACGAGGACCTGGTTGAGCACGACGTCGTTGAGCACCTCGCAGCCGGCGGTGCGCAGTCCCTCGGCGAAGCGCCGCGCCTGCGCGCAGTTCCGCTCGATCATCGCGGCGACGCCGGAGCGGCCGAGCGAGCGCAACGCGGTCCAGACCTCGACGCCGCGGGCGCGGCGCGACAGCTCCGGCGTGAAATCACCCGGGTTGCGGAATTCGGTCTCGGTGGGCAGGTACTCGGCGGTGATGGCCATGGCGGCCTGCAGGGCGTGCGGGTCGCGCACGAAGGCGAGGCCGCTGTCGTAGGGGACGTTGAGCCACTTGTGGGCGTCGGTGGCCCACGAGTCGGCGTCCGCCAGCCCCGCCGCGAGCGGCGCGAGCTGCGGCGAGGCGGCGGCCCAGAGGCCGAAGGCGCCGTCGACGTGGACCCACGCGCCGGCGGCGCGGGCCCGGGCGCAGAGCGGGCGGAGCGGGTCGATGGCGCCGGTGTTCACGTTGCCCGCCTGGACGATGACGATGGTCGGGCCGGCGAGGGCGGGCAGGGCGTCGACCCGCATGCGGCCCTGGGCGTCGACCGGCACGCGCACGAGTCGGTTGCGGCCGAGGCCGAGGACGCCGAGGGCCTTGGTCACCGACGGATGCACCTCGGCGCCGACGACCACGGTGATCGGCGGGGCGCCGCAGAGGCCGTCGGCCTCGACGTTCCAGCCCGCGCGGCGGAGGACGGCGTGGCGGGCGGCGGCGAGGGCGCAGAGGTTGGCGACGGTGGCGCCGGTGACGAATGCGCCGGCGGTGCCGGCGGGCAGGCCGAGCAGTTCGACGAGCCAGCGCAGGGCGACCTGCTCGAGGTGGGCCACGCCCGGCGTGGCGCGGTAGAGCGCGGCGTTCTGGTCCCAGGCGCCGGCCAGCCAGTTGGCCGCGAGCGTGACGGGCAGGGCGCCGCCGATGACGAAGCCGAAGAAGCGCGGGCCCGCCATGCCCATGGTCGCGGGCGACACCACCTCGTCGAGGAGGCGCAGCGTCTCGGCGTCGCCGGTCGGTCCGGCCGGCAGCGGCTCGTCGAGTCGTTTCAGCGCGGCGACGGCGGCGGCCGCGGGGGCGACGGCGCGCGTCGGGATTTCCTCGAGGTAGCGGTTGGCACGCGTGGCGGCGTCGAGCAGCAGGGGATTCATGCGCGAGGACTACCGGCCCCGCTTGTCCCGGTCAACCGGCCCGCCCTTCGCCTTTCGGCCCAGGCCGGGATCGATGCGACCCGGGCTGGGCGCCCGCCGCCATCGGCCCCTCGCTTGGCCCACGGGACCAACGAAGCGGTCCAACCAGTCGCGGATTGCGGACGTCGCCTCGGCCAAGGGGGAACCCATGTCCGCCGTACACGTGCCGGTGTCGGTTCCGGTCGGCCCGTGCAAATCGCCGGTCCCAAGCTGGCGCCCCGGCTGAATCCGACGAACGCGGTGGACTTCGGCTCCAGGTCGGTTCGAGTTTCCGGACAGGCGAGGGGGCGCTGCGCGTCCGGTATGGCGTGGATGATCCACTCCGTCCTTCCGTTCTCGCCGGGCCAAAAATGCGCCGTCAAAATGCCAAAAGGTGCATAGTTCGCCGCCGTCGCGACGAGTACCATCGGCTCCCTGGATAGAACTGTTTGCCCCTAACGTCGGGAGTTCCACGCAGCGCCCCGGCTGACTGCTGTCATGTCACCTGCGCTTGCGCTCTACTACCTGGTCAAGCCCTGCCTGCCGTGGCACCTGCGCATGGCCTTTCGGCGGTGGATTGCGCGGCGGCGGCGCACGCGGCTCGCAACGGTCTGGCCGATCGACGAAGGCGCGGGACACTGTCCGCCGGGCTGGCCGGGCTGGCCGGAGGGGCGCCGTTTCGCGGTGGTGCTGACGCACGACGTGGAAAGCCTGGCCGGACACGCCAAGACCCGGGAACTCGCCGAAAGGGAAATCGCGCTGGGATTCCGCTCGTCCTTCAACTTCGTGCCCGAGGGCGGCTACACGGTGTCCGCCGAGCTCCGCGACTGGCTGACCGCACACGGATTCGAGGTCGGCGTGCACGACCTGCGCCACGACGGGAAGCTGTTCCTTTCGCGCCGCGGCTTCGCGCGCCGCGCGGAGCGCATCAACCGCTACCTGCACGACTGGCACGCGCAGGGATTCCGCGCGGGTTTCATGTTTCACCGCCTGGACTGGATGCACCGCCTGGACATCCGTTACGACGCCTCGACCTTCGACACCGATCCCTTCGAGCCGCAACCCGACGGCACCGGCACGATCTTCCCGTATTGGTTCCGTTCCCCGGCGCCCGTCGCCGCCCCGGCCAACAACGGCGAATGCGGATTCGTGGAACTGCCCTACACGCTCCCGCAGGACTCGACGCTGTTCCTGCTGATGCGCGAGTCCTCGCCCGACATCTGGCTCCGCAAGACCGCCTGGGTTGCCGCCCGCGGCGGCATGGTGCTCATCAACACCCATCCGGACTACATGTGCCTGCACGACCCGCCGTCGGCGCGGGCCTATCCGGGGGAACACTACTTCGAGCTGCTGAAGTTCATCCGCGACCACTATGCGGGGCGGTACTGGCAACCGTTGCCCCGCGAGCTCGCCGACTGGGTGCGGCAGCTGCGACCGCGCCCGGTGCTCGCGACGACTGCGCGCGCGCGGGCGCCGCGGACGCGCGTGCCGTTCACGGCGGCGATCCCGCACCCCGCGCGGGCCGTGTCCGGCGCGAATGGAACCGCCGACGTGGCGTGGCTGGATGATGCCGCGGGCGAGGCCTGGGACCGGTTCGTGGCGAGTCATCCCGCGGGCAACCTCGCGCAGACGACAGTCTGGCGGGACGTGCTGGAGCAGACGTTTCCCCACATCCGCGGCCGGATCGCCGCGCTGCGCGGGCCGGGCGGCGAGTTCCGCGGCGGCCTGGGCGTCTATGAGGTCCGTAGCCGGCTCCTCGGCCGCCGGGTGGTGAGCGTGCCATTCGCCTCCCTGGCGGAGCCGGTGGTGTCCGGGCCCGACCAGCTCGCCACCCTCGTCGACTTCGTGGAAGCGCACCGGACCGCGGCGCACGCGGACCGTCTCGAGGTGCGCCTGAAACAACCGCTGGACGCGCCCCCGCCCGCCGGGGCGACCGTGCTCCCGCTGTACCGGCAGCACACGCTCGACCTCGGGCTGGGCGAGCAAACCTTGTTCACGAGATTCTCGCGCACCTGCATACAATCTTGGATCCAGAAGGCGGAGCGGGCCGGCGTCGTGGTGCAGGACGCCGGCGCGGAGCCGGCGGCCTGGGATGCGTTCTACGCCTCGTACCGCCTCACCCGCCACCGCCTGGGGCTGCCCGCCATGCCGCGGCGGTTCTTCGCCGCGATGCGGGGGCACCTCGCGCCGGACCAGCTGGTGTTGCACGTGGCCCGGCAGGATGGGCAGGTGCTGGCCACCGGTCTCTCGCTCGTGTTCAACGGCACCTGGCTGCTCGAATGGGTGGGCGATTCGCCCGCGGGGCGCAAGGTCGGCGCCAGCCAGGCGCTCTACTGGACCGCCATTCGCGCCGCGGTCCAACGCGGGTGCCGCGCTTTCAGCTTCGGCCGCACCGCGTA
>CAYMSE010000099.1:0-6334 GCA_964392935.1 uncultured Oleiharenicola sp. | reverse complement strand
GCCCACCGAGCCCAGCAGGCGGAGCGAATCAAGGCGGTGCCGGAGAACGTAATTGTCGCCCCAACGCATGAAGGCGCGGATGGCCGTCGGCGCGGTGTAGAGGATCGTGATGCCGTGGCGGTCGATCATCTGCCAGAAACGGTCCGGCTCCGGCTGGTTCGGCGCGCCTTCGTAGAGGAAGATCGTCGAGCCGTTCGCGAGCAGGCCGTACACGACGTAGCTGTGACCGGTGATCCAGCCGATGTCCGCCGAGCAGAAGTAGCGGTCGCTGTCCTTGAGGTCGAAGACGTAGTGCGAGCTGAGCTTGGCGCCCAGCAGGTAGCCGGCGCTCGTGTGCAGCACGCCCTTCGGTTTGCCCGTCGAACCCGAGGTGTAGAGGATGAACAGCGGGTGCTCGGCATCGAAGGCCTTCGCCTCATGTGTGTTCGGCGCGCCGACCCAGGCTTCCTTCCACCATGTGTCGCGGCCGTCGACCATCTTGATGTCGTTGCCGCAGCGCTTCACGACGAGCACGGACTGGACGGTCGGCGTGCCCTCGAGCGCCTTGTCGACATTCGCTTTCAACTCGATGACCTTGCCGCGCCGCCAGCCGCCGTCGGCGGTGATCACGAGCTTGGCCTTGCAGTCGTTGATGCGGTCCTTGAGCGCCTCGGGGCTGAAGCCGCCGAAGACCACGGTGTGAACCGCGCCGACCCGTGCGCACGCGAGCATGGCGATGACCGCCTCGGGAATCATCGGCATGTAGATGGCGATGCGGTCGCCGGGCTTGATGCCGGCATTCTCGAGGATGTGCGCCAGGCGGCACACGTGGAAGTGAAGCTGGCGATACGTGATCGTGCGCACGTCACCGGGTTCGCCTTCGAAGATGAGCGCGGCCTTGTTTTCGCGCGCCGTGCCGAGGTGACGGTCGAGACAGTTCTCGGAGACGTTTAACTTGCCACCCAGGAACCACTTGGCATGGGGCGACTTCCACTCCAGCACGCGCTTGAAGGGCTTGCGCCACACGAGCTGCTCCGTCGCCTGCTTCGCCCAAAATTTGTCTGGAGCGTTGACAGACTGAGCGTACAGCGTACGGTAAGCCGCGAAACTGCCAAGGTTTGCTTGGTTCTTGAATTCAGCCGATGGTTTGAAAATCCGGCTTTCGCGAGACACCGAGGTAATCGTTTGGTCCGTCACAAGTTTCTCCTCTGATCGATTTTGGGGGTTGAAGCTGAACCTGTTGAATGCCCCTGACGGATTTCACGGTCAAGCCTAGCGATTCGCCAACCCGCTTTGTATGGATAAAGAAAATCCGCCGGCGACTCCTGCTGAGTCCCCGGCTTCCACCCCCGCTCCGGCCCAGCCGGAAAACACCATCCGTGTCGAAGGTATCCTCGATCTGGATAGCAGCCGCAACGGCCAGTTGCTGGACCTGACCCGGCATGGCAAGCGCCGCCCGACCGATCCCTTTGTTCCGCGCGAACTGATCCGCCGCTTCCACCTGCAACAGGGCAGCATCGTGACCGCCACGGCCACGCCCGACCCGCGCTTCCCCAACCCGAAGGTGCGTTTCATCGAGAAGGTGGACGGCCTCGACATCGACGTGCGCCGCCGCCGCGTCGACTTCCCCAATCTCGTCACGGTCACGCCGGACAAGCAGATCCGCCTCGAGCACAAGGATGGGCGCATGACCACCCGCGTCATCGACCTGTTCTGCCCCATCGGCAAGGGCACCCGCGGCCTCATCGTCGCCCCGCCGCGCACGGGCAAGACGACCTTCCTTCGCGATATCGCCCTCGGCGTGCTGCAAAACCATCCCGAGTGCCACGTGATGATCCTTCTCGTCGACGAGCGTCCCGAGGAGGTCACCGACTTCAAGCGCAGCGTGCCCGCCGAGGTGTGGGCCTCCTCCAACGACGAGTCGGTGGAGAACCACATCCGCATCGCCGACCTCTGCATCGAGCGCGCCAAGCGCCTCGTCGAGGCCGGCAAGGACGTCGTGCTCCTCCTCGACTCCCTCACCCGCCTCGCCCGCGCGCACAACACGCAGAAGAACTCCGGCCGCACCGGTTCCGGCGGCCTGGACGTCCGCGCCCTCGAGAAGCCCCGCCAGCTCTTCGCCGCGGCCCGCAACACCGAGGACGGCGGCAGCCTGACGATCATCGCGTCGATCCTCGTCGAAACCGGGAGCCGCATGGACGACGTGATCTTCCAGGAGTTCAAGGGCACCGGCAACATGGAGCTGGTGCTCGACCGCAAGGCCGCCGAGATGCGCATCTGGCCCGCCGTGAACATCCAGTCCTCCGGCACCCGCCGCGAGGAACTCCTCATCGAGCCAAAGAAGCTTGAGGGCATCCATTTCTTCCGCCGCGCCTTGGTGCAGCAGAAGATCGAGGAGGCGACCGAGACCATGATCGCCCGCCTCAGCAAGACGAAGACCAACGACGAGTTCCTGAAACTCATCACCAAGTAACTTCACTCTTGCCCGCCTCCATCCCGACCAATCACCCTGCACGTTTCTGAATGAATAGCTTCTCCGAGCAATGTCTCGACATGGCCCGCTCGATGCTGGGCCACAACCTGGAATCGATCAACGCCGACGGCACCGTCACCCCGATCGCCACCGAGACCTCCCGCTCCGATGAACCCGGCCATGTCGCCTTCGCCCTCGGCGAATATTACCGCGCCACCGGTGAGACGACCCTCAAGGGCCACGACCTCATCGACCTCACCGCGCGCTGCGTGACGGCCCAGGCCTTCACCGAGCCCGCCCACGAGAACGGGCTCGCTTACGCCTCGCTCGGCCTGCTGTCCTTCGGCCCGTCGAAGGAGCGCAACCCCGTCTGGGAACGCCTCGTCGAGGAGACCCGCCAGCGCCTCGACAAGCTCCTGCTCACGCGCAGCGACTACGACAACTACTGGCAGGCCTTCAACATCGCGAAGGCCGTGTGCCGCTACAGCTTCGGGCTCTCCAAGAAGGACGAGACCTCGCGCCTCATCGAGCGGATGGTCGAGCGCATCGAGCAGACCAGCTCGAACGGCTTCTTCGACGACGCCGAGAAGGGCTTCGGCGGACACTTCAATCTCTACGGCGTGATGACCCTCGCCTTCGTGCGCTCCGCGCTGCAGCTGCACGCGAACTCCGCCCTGCGCGAGCGCAAGCTCCCGACGCTCCGGACCTACGCCGAGAAGTACATCAAGATGATGCCCGACCTCGTCCGCGCCGACGGCTTGGGCTGGGCCTACGGCCGGACGGCCGGCGCGTACGGCCAGATGCACTGCATCACCCTCATCCTGCAGGGCCTGCGCGACGGCTGGATCCCCGAGGACCAGAAGAACCGGTACTTCGACATCCTGCGCCGCCTCTTCTACTATTTCTTCCAGACCTACCTCGACCAGGAGCACGGCTTCCTCGACATCCGGGACGACGAGCGCACCGCCTACCCGTCGCACACGACGCGCATGGCGAACTTCGACGCCGCCCGCTACCTGTGCCAGTGGTCGCGCCTCGCCAAGACCGTCCAGATGCCCGACTCGGTCAAGGCGGAGCCGGCCCGCACAAGCGGCCGCTTCGTCATCTTCGACAAGAGCAACCGCAAGGAGCAGGGCCTGTTTCTCTACCGCGACGCGGAGTCGGGCCTGCACGTGCAGCTGCCGCTCGTCAGCTCCGGCACGGATTGCACGGCGGACAACCTCCCCTTCCCGCACTGCCCCGGTGTGTTCGACTGGCCGAACAACCTGTACCTGCCGATCATGCTGCCCGAACTCACGTTCGGCGAGCACGTCACCATTCCGGCGTTCTACGGCCAAAAGTGCGTCACGGGCCTCGGCCTCAAGAACGCGTTCTTCTTCCGTTACGAACAACCGGAGCTGATCACCACGAAGGAGGAACTCGCCCGCGGACTCGGCAGCGTGAAGGTCCAGTGGAGCTTCAGCGGCAGCAAGATCTTCGCCGAGTTCGCCTACACGGTGAAAAATCAGGTGCAGCTCGACAAATTCCGCATGGCGCTGGTCATCGGTGCGCCGCACTCGAAATACCGGCTCGGCACCTCGCCGGCGCTGGGGCCGCTCGGCCACCGTTGCTCCGTGCTCAAGGACGATTTCCAGGCCAACTGGGCCGAGACGGAGGTCGTCACCGCCGATCCGACTTACAAGACCAACTTCGGCAAACTGCACTACGTCCAGATGTTCGTCCGCGACCATCCGCTGATCATGCGTCCGGGACAGGTCTACCGCCTGTCGGTCTCATTCGATCCTGACCTGACACTCGTCGAGGCCTGATTTCCGGCGACTTACGCCGTTTATTGCGCCCCGTCCCTACCCGGACGGGGCTTTGCTTTTGGGCGGGTTAAATCTAGGTTACGGGCCTCATTCAGCCTCGTTCGGGCGGCGGCACCCGCCTAGCCCTTGGCTGCTCCAATCCCATGCCTCCGACTCCGCGCAAACAACGTTCTGTCAAGATCACCGCGAAGACCGGCAAGACCATCGCCACGAAGGCCGCCGGGGAGAAGAACCTCTATGCCAATCGTGAGCTCAGCTGGCTCGCCTTCAACCGGCGCGTGCTGGAACAGGCGCGCACCGAGGCGAACCCGCTGCTCGAGCGCGCCAAATTCCTCGCCATCGTGGCCTCCAACCTCGACGAGTTCTTCGAGATCCGCATCGCCGGCCTCCTGCAGCAGAAGGACTCCTCCGGCGGCGAACCCAGCATCGACGGGCTGTCACCGCGAGACCAGCTGAAGCGCGCCTTCACCGAGATCCGCAAACTCGTCGACGAGCAGTACGCCTGCTGGCACGAGTTGCTCGTGCCCGCACTCGCCAAGGACAAGATCACCTTCAAGGCCGCCACGCAGCTCTCCGCCTCGGAACGGTCCTGGGTGCAGGAATACTTCACCAAGCAGGTTTTCCCGGTGCTCACGCCGCTGGCCATCGACCAGTCCCATCCCTTCCCCGAGATCGGCAACAAGACGCTCAACCTCATCGTCTCGCTCGACAACCCGGACACGCCCGAGCAGGAAACCCTCACCGCCATCCTGCCCGTGCCGCGCATCCTGCCGCGCCTGGTGCAGATTGTCCCGGAGAAGAACGGCCCGCAGACGTTCATGTTTCTCAGCGAGATCGTGAAGCTCGGCGCCGGCGCCCTCTTTCCCGGGTACCGCATGCAAAGCGCCCACGCCTTTCGCGTCACGCGCAACAGCGATCTCTACATCGACGACGAGGAGGCGGAAAACCTGCTCAAGAAAATCGAGGAGGAGCTTCGCAACCTGCGCCGCGGCGCGGCCGTGCGCCTCGAGATCGAGGCCGACGCCCCCGAACCGCTGCACGCGCTGCTCTGCGACTACCTGCAGCTCGACCCCGAGCGCGTCTTCAAGCTGAAGGGCCCGCTCAACCTCGCCCGCCTCATGGGCCTCTCGGACCTCGTCGACCGGCCCGACCTGAAGTATCCGGCCTTCGCCCCGGTCG
Organism: uncultured Oleiharenicola sp.; assembly: GCA_964392935.1. Taxonomy (GTDB): domain Bacteria; phylum Verrucomicrobiota; class Verrucomicrobiia; order Opitutales; family Opitutaceae; genus Lacunisphaera. The sequence continues at coordinate 895 of CAYMSE010000099.1, read as the reverse complement.
AGCTGCCCAGTCTGCGGCTTGCGGCCAACATGTTCCTCTCGATCCAGGAGGGCGATGTGCTCCTCCAGCATCCGTACGAGTCGTTCAACCCCGTGGTCGAGTTTGTCAGCCAGGCGGCGCGCGATCCCGGCGTGCTGGCGATCAAGCAGACGCTTTACCGCACCAGCGGCGACTCGCCGATCATCGGCGCCCTGATCGAGGCCTCGCGCAACGGCAAGCAGGTGACCGCGCTGGTGGAGCTCAAGGCCCGCTTCGACGAGGCCAACAACATCAAGTGGGCGCGCGAGCTCGAGGAGGCCGGCGTGCACGTCGTCTTCGGACTCGTCGGCCACAAGACGCACTGCAAGTGCAGCATGGTCGTGCGCCAGGAAAGCGAAGGCATCCGCCGCTACGCGCACCTGGGCACCGGCAACTACAACCCGAAAACCGCCCGCCTCTACACCGATCTCAGCCTTTTCACCTGCGACCCGGAGATCACCGCCGAGGTGGCGCAGCTCTTCAACTCGCTCACCGGCTTCGGCCGCTCGCCCGAATTCAAGCACCTGCTCGTCGCACCCTTCAATCTCCATGCCCGCACGCAGGAACTGATCGCCACCGAGGCGGCCAATGCCGCGGCCGGCAAGCCCGCGCGGATCATCGCGAAGATGAACAAGCTCGTCGACAAGGTCACCATCGACAACCTCTACGCCGCCTCGCAGGCCGGCGTGAAGATCGACCTGGTCGTCCGCGCGACCTGCTGCCTCGTGCCCGGCGTGAAGGGCCTCAGCGAGAACATCCGCGTGCGAAACATCATCGGCCGCTTCCTCGAGCACTCCCGCATCTATTACTTCGAAAACGACGGCGCCCCGCTGCTCTACTGCGGCAGTTCCGACTGGATGACGCGCAACTTCTTCCG
>CAYMSE010000098.1:0-4084 GCA_964392935.1 uncultured Oleiharenicola sp. | reverse complement strand
TGACCCACCTTCCTTCCGTCATCCCGAGCGCAGCGCAGGATCCACGACCTGCCGTGCCAGCCGCGCTTCGCTCCTCCTGACGGATCCACCCATCATGGACAATCCCTCCCACGAACTGCCCCTCGAGGCGCTCGCCGACCGCAACGTCGGCATCAAGCTCATCGGGGTGGGCGGCGGCGGCTCCAACGCGGTCGACCGGCGGAAGATGGAGAACCTCGACCGGCTCCAGCTCGCCGTGGTCAACACCGACCTCAAGGCCCTCGGCACTTCGCCGGTGCAGGACAAGATCCTCATCGGGGCGTCGCTCACGCGCGGACTCAGCGCCGGCGGCGACCCGGAGCTCGGCCGGAAGGCGGCGGAGGCCGACGCGGACAAGCTCGCCGAGATCGTGCGCGAGACGGACCTCGTGTTCCTCGTCGCGGGCCTGGGCGGCGGCACCGGCTCGGGCGCCGCGCCCATCGTCGCCCAGATCGCCGCCGAGGCGGGCGCGGTGGTCATCGCGTTCGTCACGCTCCCGTTCACCTTCGAGGGCGGCCGGCGCCAGCGCCAGGCCGAGGAGGCCCTCGCCGAGCTGCGCCGCGTGTGCGATGCGGTCATCCCGCTCGCCAACGATGTGCTGCTCCAGGAGGGCACCGAGCAGACCGGCGTGCTCGACTCCTTTGCCCGGGCCGACGAGTGGATCGGCCGCGGCGTGCGTTCGATCTGGGCCATGCTTTCGCGCACCGGCCTGATCAACGTCGACTTCACCGCCTTGCGCCAGGTGTTCCAGCATCGCGGCGGCAAGACCCTCTTCGGCCTCGGCGTCGGCACGGGCGAGAACCCCGCGCAGGCCGCGCTCGAGGACCTCAAGAACTGCCCGCTCCTCCACACCCCCGAGCATGCGCGCAAGGCCGACCGCCTCCTCGTCAACATCACCGGCGGCGCGGACCTCAGCCTCACCAAGGTCAACGAGCTCATGTCGGCCATCACGGAGCAGTTCGGCTCCGAGGCGCACGTCGTCATGGGCGCCGCGATCGACGAAGGCCTCCACGGCCGCGTCGAGCTGTGCGTGATGGGCACGACGGACGTCGGCGGTCGCAATTTCGCGCGCCGACCGGCGCCAGCCCCGGCCCGCAAGCCGGAGAAGGGCGCCACGAGCACCAGCGTCGCATCCGCCCACACCACCAATGTCAAGACGGTGGTCACGACCGACAGCGCGCGGGCCACGCCGGCCGTGCACGCCGCCAAGCCGAAGCAGGAGGAGTTCGGCTTCCAGGGCGAACCGATCGACAACCGCGGCGCCTTCGACAAGTCCGACCGCAACCTCTTCGAGGGCCAGGATCTCGACGTCCCGACCTACCTGCGGAAGGGCATCAAGGTGGCGCTCTGAGCCGGCGGCGCGAAGTCATGAGTTAAGTGTTGTGTGTTGAGAGCAGCTGAGTTCCGGTCCCCCCTCCTGGCAGACCACACCTAACACCCAACCGCCCGCCCCCTCCCCATGTTCATCGACGAAACCACCATCAAGGCCCGGGCCGGGGACGGCGGGAAAGGCTGCGTCAGCTTCCGGCGCGAGAAATTCGAGCCGTGGGGCGGGCCCAACGGCGGCGACGGCGGCAAGGGCGGCGACGTCATCCTCCGCGGCGACGACGACCAGAACACCCTGATCGATTTCAAGTACAAGCCGCACTGGAACGCCGAGCGCGGCGAGCACGGGCAGGGCAAGGACTGCAACGGCCGCGAGGGGCGCCCGGCAATCCTGCGCGTGCCGCTCGGCACCATCGCGTACAACCTGGCGACCGGCGCGGTCGCGGCCGAGGTGCTGGAGGACGGCCAGGAAATCATCCTGCTCAAGGGCGGCAAGGGCGGCTTCGGCAACACGCGGTTCAAGTCCTCGACCAACCGCGCCCCGCGCCAGAGCGGGCCCGGCGAGCCCGGCGAGACGGGCGAGTTCCGGCTCGAACTGAAGAGCATTGCGGACGTCGGCCTGGTGGGCTTCCCCAACGCGGGCAAATCCTCGCTGACCAACCTCATCACCAACGCCCGCCCCAAGACCGCGCCATACCCGTTCACGACCCTGCACCCGCAGATCGGTGTGATCGACTTTCCCGAGGAGTACGACCGCCTCGTTCTGGCCGACGTGCCCGGCCTCATCGCGGGCGCCAGCACCGGCAAGGGCCTGGGTCACCGATTCCTCCGCCACATCGAGCGCTGCAAGCTGCTGCTCCTGATCATCGACATGGCGGGCACGGACACGCGCGACCCGCGGGACGACTACAAGCAGCTGCTGAAGGAGCTGGAGCTCTACGACGACACGCTGCTCGACAAGCCGCGCCTCGTCGCCGCGAACAAGATGGACGAGGACGCCGCCGTGGCGAACCTGAAGAAATTCAAGCAGCGCTACCCGAAGGTCGAGCTGGTGCCGATCTCCTGCCTCTCGGAGGAGGGGATCCCGAAGCTGCGCAAGGAATTGCTAAAGCGCGTCCGCCGGATGCGCGCCAAAGAAAAGAAATCGCCAAGTCCGTCGACCTGACTAATCGTGCTGCTGTCACCCGATGGCCAACGCTGAATACCGTCCGTTGTTGATGCGCGCGAACCGCCTGCTTGGTTCCGCCCTGATCGAGCACAACCTCGTGAAATTCGAGGACCTCGAGGCCGCCAATGAACGCCTGCTGGAAATCGCGAATTCCGGCCAGGTGCGGCAGAGCTCGGTGCTCAGCATCCTCGTCTACGAGATGAAGGTGCTGCGGGAGGAGGACGTGCTGCACCACGTCGTGGACGACCATGGCGTCGGCGTGGTGGACCTGCGCGGCTACGATGTGCCGGAGGAGGTCAAGAAGGAGATCGACCTCGACGCCGGCTGGGCCACCTGGACCGTGCCGTTCGACCGCGAGGAGGACTTTCACTTTGTCGCCACCGCCTACTACCTGAGCCCGGCGGTCCGCACCCACTGGGAGAAGAAGCTCGGCGGCCAGATCATCTGGCAGGCGACGACGATGGACATCATCGCCGACTTCCTCGACCGCATCCAGGCGGAGCGCAACGAGGCGACGAAATCCAGCACGCGCCCGCCCTTCGCCAGCACGAGCCGCCCGCCGACGGGCAGCCGTCCGCCCGGCACGGGCAGCCGTCCGCCGATGCCGGTCGGCGGCAGCAATCCACCGATGCCGGTCCCGGGCGCGACGCCCCCGGCCGCCTCGACGGGCCGCAGCCCGATTCCCTTCCCGGTCTCGAGCGCCAACAAGCCCGCGACCACGCACTAGGCCATGCCCCTCGGACGCACCCAGACGCAGATCATCGACAAGCTCGAGGAGATGGGAAAACTCTCCTCCGAGGCGAAGGCCGTGCTGCTCGCGCGGCCCGACGAGCCCACCGGCGACCAGCTGGACCAGATTCTCCAGGCCGACCACCACATCACGATGTTCCAGCTGCTGCTGGCGAAGTGCCGGGCGCTGGGCCTCGCGCCGTACAACGTGGCGCGCTACCGCGTCCACGCGACGACCTTCGAGAAGATCGACCTCGAGTTCTGCCAGAAGAACATGATCCTGCCGGTCGGGCAGGTGGGCGACTTCCTGCTCGTGGCGTTCGCCAACCCCTTCGACACGACGGTCGCGGCGAAAATCCAGGACAAGACCGGCCAGCGCGTCGTGCGCCTGCTCGGCCGCGAGTCCGACATCCGCGAGAAGCTCAAGAAGGACCAGGTCCACGACGAGGTGCAGTTCTCCGATGTCGTCGACCAGCTCGGCGCGCAGTTCGACGAGGAGGAGACGGAGATCAAGGACGAGGATCTGGAGAACGAGGAGTCCGCCCCGATCATCCAGCTCGCCAACCGCATCATCGAGGACGCCTACTTCGCCGGCACGTCGGACATCCACATCGAGCCGTGGGAGAAGGAAGTCGTCGTGCGGTACCGCATCGACGGCCTCACCCAGGAGAAGCTCCGCCTGCCCACCAAGGTCGCCGGCGCGCTCGTCGCGCGCCCTGACGAGCCGACGGGCGACCAGCTCGACCAGATCCTCCAGACGGACCACCACATCACGCAGTTCCAGCTGCTGCTGGCCAAGTGCCGCGCGCTGGGCCTCGCGCCGTTCAACGTCGCCCGCTACAA
>CAYMSE010000097.1:0-4595 GCA_964392935.1 uncultured Oleiharenicola sp. | reverse complement strand
TCGAAGGCCTTCACGGCGAACTCGTCGTAGGCCGTGGTGAAGATGACCGCGGGCAGCGGCGGCTCGAGGCGCTCGAGCAGGCTGAACCCGTCGGCGCCCGGCATCTGGACGTCGAGGAACAGCAGGCCGGGCTTGAGCGTCGCGATCTTCTGCTGCGCGTCCTCCACGTCGACCGCCTCGCCCACGATGGCGATGTCGGGGTGGGCCGCGAGCAGGCGGCGGAGTTCGTTGCGCGCCAGGCGCTCGTCGTCGATCAACAGGGCTTTCATCGGGCCGGCGGGTGGAGGGGAATGGTGACGTCGGCGGTGACGCAACCGGCCGGTTCCGGCAGGAGCGTGAGTGCGGCGCGGCCGCCGAAGACCAGCTTGAGCCGGTCGGCGGCGTTGCGCAGGCCGACGCCGGTGGAGGAGCCGGCCCGGGCGGCGGCGGCGCGGGCCGGGCCGGCCAGGTCGCCGGGGTTGCTGACGCGCAGGTGCAGGGCGGCGCCGGCGAGCTCGGCCGAGATCACGATCTCGCCGCCCTCGCGCCGCGGGGAGATGCCGTACTTCACGGCGTTCTCGACCAGGGTCTGCAGCAGCATCGGCGGGATCGGCACCCCGCGCAGCGACGCCTCGTCGCGCAGGTCCCAGCGCACCCGCAGGCGGCTCTCGTGCCGGATCTGCTCGAGCGCGAGGTAGTCCTCGACGATGCGGATCTCCTCGTCGAGGGAGACGGTCTCCTGCTGGCCGGACTGGAGCGAGTAGCGCAGCATGTTGGCGAGGCGCGTGACGGCCTCGCGGGCGCGCGGGGCGTCCTCGTCGATGAGGGCGCGCAGGCTGTTGAGCGAGTTGAAGAGGAAGTGGGGGTTGACCTGGGACTTCAGGGCGCGGAGCTCGGCCTCCTTGACGTTGGCGACGAGCCGCAGCTGCTCGACCTGCATCAGGCGCACGCGCTCGAAGGCGTGGTAGATGAAATAGAACGCGAACCAGCCCATGAACAGCAGCGTGCCGTTGATGGTGGAGGCGCTGATGGCGAAGGCCGGGCGGAGCTTGGCCGTCCAGGCCTCGCCCAGGACGAGGTAGATGTAGCCGAAGCAGACCGCGGACCAGACCACCGACAGCAGGAACGATAGCGTCACGACGCGCGGCAGCAGCGCCGTCCAGCTCATCTGCTGCCAGCCGTGCCGCCGGACATACGTGCAGCCGTAGTGGGTGAGCAGCAGCCCCTGCAGCATGATCATCGCGATGATCGCCTGGTCGTGGAGCCGCGAGGCCCGCTGCGAGTCGATGGCGTTCTGGTAGAACAACTGGAGCGCGGTCAGGCCGCCCCACCCCAGCACCTGGCACATCACGTACAGCCGGCTCTTGGCGCGGTGCAGTTTCGCCTCGGTGTCGGTCGTCATCGGGACCGAGCGAACCACGCCGGACGCGGGTACGGCAAGACCGTCCCATGCCGGAAGGCGGTGCGCGGCGGTGTCCGAGGTGGCCATGTCCGCATTGGAACGCGCGGGCGGCGGCCCGACACGGGGCTTTGGACGAACGGTCGCCACCATCAACCGCCGGTGAATTTCCGCCTTCCCGCGAAAAACCCCTTTACCCCGTCGCACGCAGTGCGCACGCTCCGAGCTCCGTCACCCGAGCCACCCTGCATGAGCGCCCGCGTCGTCATTGTCGGCAGCTACGTCCACGACCTCGCGTTCTTCGTCGAGAACTTCCCGCGGCCGGGCGATTCCGTGCTCGCGGACCTGCGGCCGGGCTGCGGCGGGAAGGGCTTCAACCAGGCCGTCGCCGCGACGCGCGCCGGCGTGCCGACGCTGTTCATCGGGGCCATCGGCCACGACGCGTCGGGGGCGCGCGCCCGGGAGTTCGCCCGCGAGGCGGGCATCCGCGCCGAGTTTGTCGTCAAGAAGAAGGAACCCACCGGCGCGGCCGCCATCGCGGTGAACGCCGCCGGGCAGAACCAGATCATGGTCGCGCTGGGCGCCAACCTCGCCCTGCACCCGCGCGACGTGCCGGTGCGCCCGCTGATGGCCGCCGAGGTCGTCGTCTGCCAGGCGGAGTGCGACATGAAGACCGCCGCGCACGCCCTGCGGCTGGCGCGCCGCCACGGCGCGGTCACGGTGCTCAACCCCGCCCCGATGCACCCGAAGGTCGACCCGGCGATCCTGCGCCACGTCGACGTCCTGATCCCCAACGAATCCGAGTTCGTCGCGCTGGTGAACCGCACGCCGCGCACCGGGCTGAAGAACTTCACCGTCGAGTTGCTCCACCGGCTCGCCCCCGACCGCCTCCACACGCTCTGCCGTTCGTTCGGCGTGCCGATCGTCATCGTCACCCTCGGCGCCCGCGGCTGCTTCCTTTCCCAACCCGACGTGTACGCGCGCGTCCAGCCGCACGGGGTCGACGCGGTCGACTCGACCGGCGCGGGCGACGCCTTTGTCGGCGGCTTCGCGGCGGGGCTGGTGAAGTTCAACAAGAACGTCGTCGAGGCCACCCACTTCGCCAACGCCGTCGCCGCCCTCGCGGTCACCCGGCACGGCACGGCGGACTCGATGCCGACCGCCCGCGAGATCACGCGCTTCCTGCGGCGGCGCGACCACGCCTAGCTTGCGCGGGGCGGCGGCGCGCCGCAGTGTCGACGCGATGTTCCGTCCTTTCCGTCTCCTCCCGGCCGGGCTGCTCGTCGCGGGCCTGCTGCGGGCCGGTCTCTTCGCCGAGGCGCCGTTCGCGTTCGCCGCCACGCCGGGCCAGCTGCCCAAGACCGTCGTCCCGCGCCACTACACGCTGCGCCTCGAGCCGGACCTCGAGGAGCGCACGACCTTCGGCACCGCTCGCATCGAGGTCGACGTGACCGCGGACGTCACCGAGGTCGTGCTCAACGCCCGCGAGCTGAAATTCGACGCCGTCGAACTGGCCGACGACCCGGCCGCCCCGGTGGCGCTGGCGCCGACGGTCGACACCGACCGGAACACCGTGACCCTGCCGGTGCCGCTCGCGCCCGGCCGGCACGTGCTGAATTTCGCCTTCCGCGGCAAGATCGGCACCCAGGCCGAGGGCTGCTTCGTCGACAAGTACCCCACCCCGGCCGGCGAGCGGCTCCTGCTCGGCACGCAGTTCGAGCCGACCGACGCGCGCCGCGTCTTCCCCTGCTGGGACGAGCCCGCCTTCCGCGCCACCTTCAACCTGACCGTCGTCGTGCCGCGCAGCTTCACCGCCGTGTCCAACATGCCGGTGCGCCGCGAGTCCGCGCAGGGCGAGCGGAAGGAGGTCGTCTTCACCCGCACGCCCGCGATGCCGACCTACCTGCTCGCGCTGTTCGCCGGCGAGTTCGAGGCGGTCACCGGCGAGCAGGACGGCGTGCAGCTGCGCGTGCTCGTCACCGCCGGCAAGCGCGCCTGCGCCGAGTACGCCCTCGCCGCGACCAAGCGGATCCTCGCCTACTACAACGACTACTTCGGCGTGCGCTACCCGCTGCCCAAGCTTGACCAGGTCGGCGTGCCCAACGCCTTCGTCACCTTCGGCGCGATGGAGAACTGGGGCTGCATCTCGTACATCGACACGGCGCTGCTCTGGGATCCGTCGACCGGCTCGCCCGCGGGCCGCCAGGGCGTGTTCACCTCGATCGCGCACGAGGTCGCGCACCAGTGGTTCGGCAACCTGGTGACCATGGCGTGGTGGGACAACCTCTGGCTCAACGAGGGCTTCGCCAGCTGGATGGGCACGAAGTGCACCGATGCGCTCAACCCGGACTGGCACCTCTGGCTGCGCGCCGGCGAGAGCAAGGAGGCGGCGCTCGCCCTCGACGCCCGCCGCACCACGCACGCGATCCAGCAGCCGATCGAGACCGAGAACCAGGCCAACGACGCCTTCGACACCATCTCGTACAACAAGGGCCAGGCCTTCCTGCGCATGCTCGAGGCCTACCTCGGGCCCGGCGATTTCCGCGCCGGCCTGCGGTTGTACATGCAGCGCCACCAGCTCTCCAACACCACGACCGCCGACCTCTGGGCCGCGCTCGGCGAGGCTTCCGGCAAGCCGGTCGTGCGCCTCGCCGCCGGCTGGACCGAGCAACCGGGCTTCCCGATCGTGTTTGTCGCGGGCTCCCCCGCCGCCGGACTCCAGCTCCGCCAGGCGCGCTTCACCCTCAACGACCCCGCGGCCGTACCGCTGCGCTGGGCCGTGCCGGTCACGCTCGCCAACACCGCCGACCTCGACCGGGCGGGCGTGACGCTCCTCGACGCCGAGACCGGCACCGCGCCGTGGCCGGCGGGCGCCGGCACGGTCAAGGCCAACGTCGGCGGCGCCGGCTTCTACCGCGTGCTCTACGACGACGCGCTCGCCGCGCCGCTGCGCGCCGGGCTCCCCGCGCTGCCGGCCGCCGACCAGCTCAACCTGCTCGGCGACGCCTGGGCGCTGGCCGAGGCCGGCCACCAGCCGATGACGGCGTGGTTCGAACTGGCCGACCGCCTGCGCGGCGCGGCCGACACCGCCGTCTGGGAACACCTGCTGGTCACCCTCGCCGCGGTCGACAACCTCGAGCGGGGCGAGCCGGGCCGGCGCGCCTTCCAAGCCTGGGCCGCCGCCCTGCTGGCACCGCGCCTGCAGGCGCTCGGGTGG
>CAYMSE010000096.1:0-5388 GCA_964392935.1 uncultured Oleiharenicola sp. | reverse complement strand
TCACCACCATCCGCTCCAGCGGCGAGTCGCTGCTGACGCTCATCAACGACATCCTCGACGTCTCCAAGATCGAATCGGGGCGCATGGAGTTCGACCAGCATCCGGTCTCCGTGCGACGCTGCATCGAGGAGGTGCTCGACCTGCTCTGGAGCAAGGCCAACGAGAAGAAGATCGAGCTGCTGCACTGGATCGACAGCGACGTGCCCGACTGGATCCTCACCGACGGCACCCGCCTGCGCCAGGTGCTCGTCAACCTCATCGGCAACGCCATCAAGTTCACCACCAAGGGCGAGGTCGAGGTGCGGGTCAGCGTGCGTCCCCCGGGCGGCGGCCAGGAATCACCCCAGCTGGTCATCAACATCCGCGACACCGGCGAGGGCATTCCCGCCGACCGCGTGCACCGGCTGTTCCGTCCCTTCAGCCAGGTCGACTCGTCCACCACCCGGCGGTACGGCGGCACCGGCCTCGGCCTCGCCATCAGCCGCAACCTCGCGCACCTGCTCGGCGGCGACATCCAGCTCGCGTCCTCGTCGACCGCCGGCTCCTGCTTCTGCTTCACCCTGGCGGCCAATCCCACCGCCGCCCCGGCCGACGCCATGCTGGCGCCGCCGCCGCCCCAGCCGACCGTCGCGCTGGAAGGCCGCCGCGCGCTCGTCGTCGACGACAACGAGGCGAACCGCCGCATCCTCACCAGCCTGCTCCAGCGCTGGGGCCTGAGCTGCCTCGGATTCGAGCACCCCGCCGCCGCCATCGAGTACACCCGCACCCACGGCGACTTCGATCTCGCCGTGCTGGACATGATGATGCCGGACATGAACGGCGTCGAACTGGCCGCGCGCCTGCACCAGCTGCCCGGCCGCGAGAAGCTGCCGCTGATCCTGCTCTCCTCCATCAGCCGCGAGGATCTGCGCGCCTTCAATCCGATGGACCATTTCACCGTCGTGCTGACCAAGCCGCTCCGCCAGGCGCAGCTGCTCGAGGCGGTCAACAAGACGATCACCCTGCAGCTCGAGACCGCGCCCGCCGCGCCGGCACCCGTCGAAACGCCGAAGATCGTGCCGCAGCTGGATGCGGCGCTCGGCAAAACGCTGCCCCTGCGCATCCTCGTGGCCGAGGACAACGCGGTGAACCAGAAGCTCATCGCCGGCCTTCTGCGTCGCCTGGGCTACCAGCCGCAGATCGTCGGCAACGGGCTGGCGTGCCTGGAGGCCCTCCGCCGCGATACCTACGATCTCGTGCTGATGGACTGCCAGATGCCGGAAATGGATGGCTACGAGGCGACCGGACGCATCCGCAAGGGCGAGGCCGGGGCGCACCACCAGGATCTCCGGGTCATCGCGCTGACCGCCGCCGCCATGGCGGGCGACCGCGACCGCTGCCTGGCCGCGGGCATGAACGACTATCTCACCAAGCCGATCCAGGCGCCCGAGATCATCCGGGTCATCACCGCCGGCGCGGCCGCCCCGGCTCCGTCGGCCTGATTTCAGCTCCGGCGCGGGGCGTGCCGCACAATTACTCGAAAACCTCTTGGCAGGGGCGCACGAACTGCTTTTCGTGCGTCTTTGATGTCCAGTTTCCAGCCTGCCATTCTCGCGCTCGAAGACGGTAGCGTGTTCCGGGGCCGCGCCTTCGGCGCCGCCGCCACCATCGCCGGGGAATGCGTGTTCAACACGTCGATGACCGGCTACCAGGAAATCCTCACCGACCCGTCCTACTTCGGGCAGATCGTGACGATGACGGCGGTGCAGATCGGCAACTACGGCATCAACGCCGAGGACGAGGAGTCGGCCGCGCCGAAGTGCTCCGGCTTCGTGGTCCGCGAGCTCTCGCCGGTGGTGAGCAACTGGCGCAGCACCCTCTCGCTCGACGACTATCTCCGGAAATACGGCATCCCCGGCATCAGCGAGGTCGACACGCGCGCCATCACCAAGAAGCTGCGCGTCGAGGGCGCCATGAAGTGCTGCCTTTCCACCCTGCCCCTGAGCGACGCCGAGGCCCTCGACCGCGCGAAGCACTGGCGGGACATGGCGGGGAGCGACTACGTCAAGGACACGACCTGCGCGGCGCCCTTCCTCTGGTCGGCCGACGACCCGGGCCGCCACAACGGCCAGTATCTCCCGGTCGGCACGACCGGCGGCGCGACGCTCACGCCGGCCCGCCGGTTCAAGGTCGCCGCCTTCGACTACGGCGCCAAGTACACGATCTTCCGCAAGCTGGTGCGCCACGGATTCGACGTGCATGTGTTCCCGGCCACCGCCACCCACGAGCAGGTGCGCGCGGCCGGCGTCGACTGCCTGTTCCTCTCCAACGGACCCGGCGACCCGGCGGCGCTGCCGTACATCCACAAGACCGTGACCGCCCTGCTGCCGGACTACCCGACCTTCGGCATCTGCCTCGGCCACCAGATGGTCACGCACGCGCTCGGCGGCTCGACCTACAAGCTCAAGTTCGGCCACCGGGGCGGCAACCAGCCGGTCAAGAACCTCGAGACCGGCAAGGTCTCCATCACCGCGCAAAACCACGGCTTCGCCACCGACCCGAAGTCGCTCGAGGCCCGCGGCGCGATCGTCACGGAGATCAACCTCAACGACCAGACCGTCGAGGGCCTCCGCCACAAGGAGCTGCCCGTGTTCTCCGTCCAGTACCATCCCGAGGCCGCGCCGGGGCCGAACGACGCCGACCCGCTGTTCACCGACTTCTACAAGCTCGTGGAGCAGCGCAAGGCGGGGAAGATCTAGGGCTCGCCTTCGGCGAGAAGGGACAAGTCACAAGGACCAGGCGCCAAGGTCGCACCGGGTTCTGAGGCTTGGTTGCCATGGCCGGCTTGCGCCAAGCGTGCGCCACGATCCTGACGACATCCGGACGATGTCCGCGAGCGCCGGTGCCCTTGGCACTTGCCCCCTGATCCTTGCTACTTCGCCTCGAGCGCCAGCTCGAAGCGCCTCGCGTCCTCCGGCGTGTCCACACCGATGGTCGGATCCTCGGTGACCCCGATCGCGATGGGAAAACCGTTCTCGAGGACGCGGAGTTGCTCCAGCTTCTCGATCTGCTCGAGCTGGCCGGGGGCCATCCGCACGAACTTCTCCAGGAAATCGGCCCGGTAGGCGTAGAGTCCGAGGTGCTTGAAGCACGGGTTCGCCTGCACCCAGGCGTCGTCAATCGTGAGCCCGAGGTCCCGCGAATAGGGCATGCGCGACCGCGAGAAGTACAGCGCGCGACCAGTCTGGCTCATCACCACCTTCACCTGGTTCACATTGTAGAAATCCACGATGCGCTTGAAGGGCGTGCACAGGGTGGCCATCGGGCAATCGCCCTGGACCAGGGTCGCGAGCGACTTCAGCTGCGCCCCCGTCACCAACGGCTCGTCGGCCTGGACGTTCAGAACGAAACTGGCCCGCACGGTGCGGTTCGCCTCGGCGATGCGATCCGTGCCGCTCTGGTGCGCCGCATCGGTCATGATGGCCCGAAAACCGGCGCCTTCGAGGCACTCCGCCAGCAACGGATGATCCACGGCAAACCAAAGGGGATAGTCCGGCGCCTCGGCGGTGATGCGCTCCGCCACCCACAGTACAAGCGGCTTGCCCTTAATCGGATGCAGCAGCTTGCGGGGAAAGCGCGTCGATTCCAGTCGGCACGGAACGATGATGGCGAAGGCGGGCATGCGGGGGTCTTTAATATTGCAAGGCGGGGCGCGACCGGCTCTTTCGTTCACTTTTAATCGCAGCCCTCACTCGCACCGCAATGGAAAAGAGCGACACCACCGCCAAGCCTGTCACGAAGGAGCTCCTCGTACAGAACAAGATGGGCATTCATGCCCGTCCGGCGGCCATGATCGTCCGCGTGACGAACAAGTTCAAAGCCGACGTTTATGTGGAGAAGGACGACGAGCAGGTGAACGGGAAGAGCATCATGGGCCTGATGATGCTCGCCGCGGCCAAGGGTTCGACCGTCCGTTTCGTGGCCACCGGCTCGGATGCCGAGCAGATGCTGGCCGAACTCGAAGCCCTATTCGCCAAGAAGTTCGACGAGGCCTGATCCGCCCACGCTTGCCCGGCGATCCAGGGAAAGGCCCACCCTGACCGGTTTTTTTCCTTCGACCTCCCGTTTCAGGCCAGACCGAGGAACGCCCGCGCGTTCGCGGTCGTGATCTCAGCCAGGCGGTCGGGGCTGACTCCAAATAGTCCCGCGCAGAAATCCGCCGTGTGCCGCAGGTACGCGGGCTCGTTCGGCTTCCCCCGGTGCGGCATCGGCGTGAGAAACGGCGCATCCGTCTCGATCATCAAGCGCCCCAAGCCCTGCGCCACCGCCGCCGCGCGCACGCTGTCCGCGTTCTTGTAGGTGACGACACCGGTGAACGAACCGAAACCGCCTCGCCTGGTCAGCTCGGCCATCTCCGCCTCGCCCTCCGTGAAGCAGTGGAACACGACGCGACGCCAATCGACACCCGCGGCGTCGATCATCGCCACGCACTCGGCGAACGCACCGCGGGAATGGACCACCAGCGGGCACCCCAGCCGCTTCACCAACTCGAGCTGCACGGCGAACGCGGCTTTCTGCCAACCGAGGATCTTCTCCGCCTCCGCCGCGTCCTTCGGCAGGTGAAAGCGATCCAGACCCGTTTCGCCGAGCGCCACCGGGCGTACGGCGCCGCGCCAGTAATCCTCCAGCCGGGCCACGCGATCGGCCCAATCCGCCTGCACGCTGCACGGGTGCAGCCCGGCGGCGTAGTGAATCACTCCCGGATGTCGCGCCGCGAGGTCGCGGTACAGCGGCCAGTCGTCGGTATTGGTGCCAATCGCGACCATCGCGTCGAGCCCGGCGGCCCTGGCGCGGTCGAGGATCTCCGGCAGGCGCCCGCTGCGTGCGAAGCCATCGAGATGCGTGTGCGTGTCGATCAGACCCATGCGGCGGATTCAACCCCCGGAAAACAGGGAAGCCAGCGCTTTCGCGCCGGCTTCCTGCACACACACACTGACAAAGTCTTCAGTCCGTCGCGACGTGGATGTCGCCGCCCGACGTGCGGAGCCGCAGGTTCGGGCCGCCGCCGTTGACGGAACCCACCAGGCGGCTCTTGCCGCTGCCGCCCTTCTCGATGGTGATGGTGATGCCCTCGGCGTGGACGTCACCGCCCGAGGTGCTGGCGTCGAGGTGGAAACCCGAACCCTTGGCGATGCGCACGTCGACGTTGCCGCCCGACGTGCTCAGGTTCGCATCCTGCTTCAGCGGCTCGGTGATCACCGCGCGGACGTTGCCGCCGGAGGTGCTGGCATTGATCAACTGCGCCACAGAGTGCAGGGAAATGTCGCCGCCGGAGGTCGAGACCTCGGTCGGGACGCCCGCCCGGTCGACCTCGATGTTGCCGCCGCTGGTGCCGAGCTGGGCGCGCGC
>CAYMSE010000095.1:0-4593 GCA_964392935.1 uncultured Oleiharenicola sp. | reverse complement strand
GGAAATGAACACCTCGTCGGGCTCGATGCGGCAGCCGCGCGCGGCATAGTCGTGCCGGGCGATGGCCTCGCGCAGGAACGCGTAGCCCTGCTCCGGGCCGTAGCCCTTGAAGGTGGTGCGCTGGCCCATCTCGTCCGTCGCCGCATGCAGCGCCTCGCGGCACACGGCCGGCAGCGGCTCGGTGACGTCGCCGATGCCGAGGCGGATGACGGGCTTCGACGGGTTCGCGGCGACGTAGGCGTTCACGCGGCGCGCGATGTCGGCGAACAGGTAGGAGGCCTTGAGCTTCGTGTAATTTTCGTTGATGCGGATCATGCGGTGGGGCGGCGGAGGCGGACGGAAAAGAGGGAGCCTGCCGGGTGCCGGGCAAGGCAAGGGGCTTGATAAAGGGCGCGACGTCTGGTTATTCAAGCCCGTTCACCCCATGCGAAAGGTCGAGACCATCACAGCGATGCGGGAAGCGGCGGCGGAGCTGCGGCGGGCGGGCCGCCGGATCGCGTTCGTGCCGACGCTCGGCGCGCTGCACGCCGGCCACGCCAGCCTGATCCGGCTCGCGCGCGCGGACGGCGCGGCGGTCGTCGTGTCGACCTTCGTCAACCCGCTGCAGTTCGGGGCCAGCGAGGATTTCACCAAGTATCCGCGGTCGCCCGGCCCCGATGCCCTGCTGGCGGAGAAGGAAGGCGCCGAAATTCTGTTCGCGCCGGCCACGGAGGAGATGTTCCCGAAGGGCTTTTCCACCCTAGTACAGGAGGAGGCGATCAGCCGCCCCCTGTGCGGCGTGTCGCGTCCGGCGCTGTTCCGCGGCACCCTGACCTGCTGGCTGAAACTGCTGAACATCGTCCAGCCGGATACACTCGTGCTGGGCGAGAAGGACGCGCAGCAGGTCGCGGTCGTGAAGAAAGTCGCGGCCGACCTGCAGATGCCGATCGCAATCGTGTCCGGCCCGATCGTGCGCGAGGCGGACGGGCTCGCCTGCAGCGCGCGCAACACCTACCTGACGCCGTCGCAGCGCGACGAGGCGCTCGCGGTCGTGCGGGCCCTGCGCAAGGCCAAGGAAATGGTTGAAGCCGGCGTGAAAAGCACGGACCGCCTGGTCGCCGAGGCGACGCACATCATGGGGCAGAAGCGCCGGCTGCGCGTGATCTACGTTTCGGTCGTTGATCGCCGCACGATGGAGCAGCTGCGCGAGGTGGCGCCCGGCGATTGCCTCATGGCGATCTCGTACTGGGTGGACGAGGTGCGCCTGACGGACAACATGCCGCTCTGACCATCGCCGGGAGGCTGTGAATAACTTGTCAGTCGCCGGGATCAATCACTCTACGGAGCGCGCTGCGGGCCGCCTGTGAACAGTGTGATCCGGCGACTGCTTCCGGCGGATTTTTCCGGACACCTTCCGATGCTAATGTCTGTTCGCAGTGGGTTAAGTTGATCTCATGGGCGGTATTTACCCGCCTAAACACTTGGCAAGCATGGTGCTCTACCACACAAGGAGGCCCGTCGACCCCGTTTCCTCCCGGGGCGGAGCCGGAGTTGGAGTCGGCGGGGAGCGGGCAGGATGGAGCCCGCGGGAGGCGGTGGCGGTCGAAACCGATCCGGTTCCCCGGGCAACGATTGGGTGAATCGGGACTGTGAAGAAAGCGGCTCCGCGCGCCGCCCGCGTCGAGACTGCGTGATTGTGTTTTGACGCCTTCTTTGGGACGAAAAGCCCCGTCGTGAGCGCCACTTTTCCCTCGAACCCCCGCATCGCAATCATCGGCACCGGTGCCCTCGGCTGCTACTACGGCGCCAAGCTCGTGAGGGCCGGCCGCGACGTGCATTTTCTGGCGCGCAGCGGTCGGGCGGCGCTGACCGCGCGCGGTCTGCAGGTCAAGGGTCCGGTGGAGAAGTTCCGCGTGCGGAAAATCAACGTCTACGGATCGCCGGCCGAGATCGGCCCCTGCGACTTGGTGATCATTGCCACCAAGGCCACCGCGCGGGACGCGCTGAAGAGCCTGCTGCCCCCGCTGCTCGGACCGGACACCACGGTGCTGACGCTGCAGAACGGACTTGGCGTCGAGGAACCGGTGGCGGAGATCGCCGGGTCGGGTCGGGTCATCGGCGCCATCTGCTACATTGGTTGCATGCGCACGGCGCCGGGCGTCGTGACCTGCTCGTTCCCGGGGTTGATGACCATCGGCAAGTTCGGCAAGCCGGCCGGCGAGCGCACCCACGCGGTCGCGGCGATGTGGCGCCAGGCCGGGGTCAAGTGCACCGCGCAGGACAACCTCGAGCAGCAGCGCTGGCACAAGCTGGTGTGGAACGTGCCGTTCAACGGCCTCGCCATCGTGAGCGGCGGACTCACCACCGACGTGCTGCTGGCGGACGAGGGCCTGCGCACGCTCGCCCGCCGCCTGATGGAGGAGGTGGTCGAGGCGGCCGCGAAATTCGGCCACGAGATTCCGCGGTCGTTCATCGACCTGCAGTTCGAGCGCACGGCCAAGATGGGCGCGTACCGCCCGTCGAGCCTCATCGACTACGAGGAGGGCCGCGACGTGGAGCTCGAGGAGATCTGGGGCGAGCCCGTGCGCCGCGCGAAGTCGGTCGGCGTCGCCGTGCCGCGGATGGAAATGCTCTACTGGCTCATCAAGCACCGGCTGGCGGTGCGGAAAGCCAAGCGCGCGAAGTAGCGGGGTCCCGCCGTGGTGCGCCGGTGGCGCCCGCACTCGGTGCGAGCGGCACCCGCCCGGAGGCCGGGTTTCACCTTAACAGAGTTGCGCTCGTGTCATAACCTTCCCAGCTTTTGCGCGCATGTCTTTGGAACCTCCTGCCAAGTTCGAGCCGTTCATTCCCGCTTCGGCCAAGATTCCCGAGTTCACCTTCCGCGCCGTCGTGGCGGGCGCCATCCTCGGCATGGTTTTCGGCGCTTCGTCGCTCTACCTGGTGCTGAAGGTCGGCCTCACGGTCAGCGCCTCGATCCCGGTGGCGGTCATCTCCCTCGCGCTCTTCCGCGCCTGGTCGAAGGTGGGCGGCCGCGACTCGACGATCCTCGAGAACAACATCACGCAGACCGCGGGCTCCGCCGGCGAGTCGATCGCCTTCGGCCTCGGGGTCACGATGCCGGCCATCCTCATCCTCGGCTTCGACCTCGAGCTCACGCGCGTGATGCTCGTGGCGATCATGGGCGGGCTCCTCGGCATCCTCATGATGATCCCGTTGCGCCGGGCGCTCATCGTCAAGGAGCACGGCGTGCTGAAGTACCCCGAGGGCACGGCCTGCGCGGCGGTGCTCAAGGCCGGCATCGATGATGTCTCCCGCGCCGCCGCGTCCCCGTCGGCCCAGGCCGAGATGGCCGCGGCCGCGGCCGCCGGCCTCGGCAAGTCGCCGGGCGCGAAGGTGATCTTCACCGGCTTCGGCCTCGGCCTGGTCTACAAGACGTTCAACGTCGCGTTCAAGGGCTGGAAGGATGTCCCGGAGAAAGTCTTCGGCGCCCCCTTCAAGGCCGGTTCGGTCAGCTGCGAGATTTCCCCCGAGCTCGTCGGCGTGGGCTACATCATCGGACCCTACCTCGGCGGCCTCATGGCCGCGGGCGGCGTGCTCTCGTACCTCGTGCTGATCCCGCTGATCCAGTTCTTCGGCGAGGGCCTGACGAGCCCGCTGGCGCCCGGCACCGAGCTGATCTCGCAGATGAGTCCCGGCCAGATCCGCGGCGCCTACGTGCTCTACATCGGCGCCGGTTGCGTGGCGGCCGGCGGCCTCATCAGCCTCCTCCAGGCGCTGCCCACCATCTGGCACGGCATCAAGGGCGGCCTGCACGACATCGGCCTCGCGCGGCAGAACGGCGGCGCCAAGGAAACCCTCCGGACCGACCGGGACCTGTCGCTCAAGTTCGTCGGCATCGGCATCATCGCGCTGCTCGCCGCCATCACCTTTGCGCCCTCGCTGCATATGAACCTGCTCGGCGCGCTGCTGATCGTGGCCTTCGGTTTCCTGTTCGTGACCGTGTCGTCGCGCCTGACCGGCGAGGTCGGGTCCACGTCGAACCCGATCTCGGGCATGACCGTGGCGACGCTGCTCTTCACCTGCCTGGTGTTCCTGCTCATCGGCTGGACCGGCGGCACCTACTACGTCACCGCGCTGTCGATCGGCGGCATCGTCTGCATCGCGTCGTCCAATGGCGGCACCACCTCGCAGGACCTGAAGACCGGCTTCCTCGTCGGCGCCACCCCGAGGCTGCAGCAGTACGCCATCCTCATCGGCGCCTTCGGCTCGGCGGTCCTCCTCGGGCCGATCCTGATGCGGCTGAACGACTCGGCCACCGTCTACGTGCCCGCGGCCCGCGTGGCGCCGGCGGGCCTCCATACCGACGTGACCAAGCTCGCGCCGGCGCGGCAGCATCTCGTCGGCCCGCAGGCCGCGGGCGACGCCGGCACCTACTATTCGTGGCACAAGACCGATGCTGTCGGTGGTCCCCCGGGGAAGTACTTCGTCAACGACCGCGGCGACGCCGTGTGGCTGGTCGACCCGGGCATCAACGGCACGTTTTCCGAGCGGCCCGACGGCAGCGTCGTCCGCAAGTTCGACGCCCCGAAGGCGACGCTGATGTCCTATATCATC
>CAYMSE010000094.1:0-3062 GCA_964392935.1 uncultured Oleiharenicola sp. | reverse complement strand
GTGAATTTTCCCGCGGAAAAATTACTTAAGGAATTCGCCGCCGTCGTCCTCTGCACCGGCGCCACCCAGCCGCGCGACCTGCCCATCGAGGGCCGCAAGCTCGACGGCGTGCACTTCGCCATGGAGTTCCTCGCCGCCAACACCAAGGCCGTGCTCAACGGCGACGCCAGCGGCGCGGCGATCCACGCGCGCGACAAGGACGTCGTCGTCATCGGCGGCGGCGACACCGGCACCGACTGCGTCGGCACCTCCATGCGCCACGGCGCGAAGAGCCTCCTCCAGATCGAGATCCTGCCCAAGCCGCCGCTGGAGCGCGCGGCGGACAACCCCTGGCCCGAATGGCCCAAGGTCTACAAGATGGACTACGGCCAGGAGGAGGCCGCCGCGAAGTTCGGCGCCGACCCCCGCATCTACCTCACCACGGTCAAGAAGTTCGTCGGCGACGAGCAGGGCCGCGTGAAGGAGCTTGTGACCGTCGAGATCAAGTGGACGAAGAACGACAAGGGCCAGTTCGTGCCGCAGGAGATCCCGGGCACGGAGAAGACGCGTCCCGCGCAGCTCGTGCTGCTGGCGATGGGCTTCCTCGGACCCGAGCAGGCGCTCCTCAAGGACATCGGCGTCGAGACCGACGCCCGCTCCAACGTGAAGGCCGAGCACGAGAAGTACACGACCAGCCTCAAGGGCGTTTTCGCCGCCGGCGACTGCCGCCGCGGCCAGTCCCTCGTGGTCTGGGCGATCAACGAAGGCCGCGGCGCGCAACGCGCCGTGCTCGGTTATTGGCTAAGGGTTAGGGGTTATTTGGCCCGAACAGGCTGACCACGTGCGGTGGAGGGCCCCCGCTTGCCGGTCCAAAGCCTTGGCGACGGCCGGTCCCGGTGGGCC
This sequence comes from uncultured Oleiharenicola sp., assembly GCA_964392935.1. Taxonomy (GTDB): domain Bacteria; phylum Verrucomicrobiota; class Verrucomicrobiia; order Opitutales; family Opitutaceae; genus Lacunisphaera. The sequence goes on along the minus strand of CAYMSE010000094.1, from coordinate 2,180 downwards.
GGCTCGGGTATCGTTCGATCCGCCGATCCGCTTGGCCACAAAAAGCACGATAAACCACAAGAAGCCGTCGACTTCCGAGGGCTTCGTTTTCGTGTCTCTTCGTGTTTCTCGTGGCCATCCCGCCGGTACAGGACTTGAGCTCGGTGGCTCGATCCGCCGATCCGCTTGGCCGCAAGAAGCACGAGAACGCACAAAAAGATCCGTCTGTTCTTCGTGTCCTTCGCGTTCTTCGTGGTGAACCCCGCCTCGCGCCGCGCCCTCCGCGCTGGCTCGGTTGCATCCGTGAAATCCGTGGTCAATGACAATCCGCCACGCCATCGTGCCTTTGATTAGTGTTCCTGAGTGTGCATTAGTGGTGCCCAAAACCCCATGAAACCCTTCGCTGCTTCGCTCCTTTGTGTTCTCTGCCTCGCGTGGGCCACTTCGCTGCGCGCCGCCGATGAAGTACCCGCGTTGAAGGATGTCTTCGCCGGCAAATTCCTCGTCGGTACCGCCATCAACGCCGACGTGGCGCTGAAGCCCGACCACCCGCTGCGCCCGCTCGTCGTGAAGCACTTCGACTCGGTGACCTCGACGAACCTCCTCAAGTGGGCGGCCTACAATCCCGAGCCGGGCAAGTTCAACGAGGAGGCCGCCGCCGCCTTCGTCGCCTTCGGCGAGGCCAACCACCAGTTTGTCGTGGGTCACTGCCTGTTCTGGCACCAGCAGACGCCGAAGTGGGTGTTCGACGACGGCAAGGGCGGGCTGGTGTCGCGCGAGGTCCTGCTCCAGCGCATGCGCGAGCGCGTGCAGCACGTCGCCGGGCTCTATGGCGCGAAGATCGGACTCTGGGACGTGGTCAACGAGGCTTTCGAGGACAACGGTGACCTGCGGAAGAGTCCGTGGTCCCAGGTCCTCGGCGAGGACTGGGTGACGGAGGCCTTCCGCATTGCGCAGGAGGAACTGCCGGCGTCGGTCGAGCTGATCTACAACGACTACAACCTGGAGAAGCCCGGTCGCGTCGCCCGCGTGGTGCAGCTGGTGCACGACCTCCGGGCCAAGGGCATCCGCATCGACGGCGTCGGCTCCCAGGCGCACTGGCGCCTCGAGACGCCGACGATCGACGAGATCGAGCGGAGCATCGTCGCGTTCGAGCAGGCCGGCGTGAAGGTCCACTTCACCGAGATGGACGTCGAGGTGCTGCCGCGGAACGTCAACGGCGCCGAGATCAGCTCGCGCGAGCCGCGCACGCCGGACAACGACCCGTATCCGCAGGGCCTGCCGCCGGAGATCCAGGCGAAGCTGGCGAAGCGCTACGCGGACATCTTCGCGCTGTTCCTCAAGCACGCCGACGCGATCGAGCGCGTGACCTTCTGGGGCGTGACCGACCGCGATTCCTGGCTGAACTACTGGCCTGTCCGCGGCCGCACGAACTACCCGCTGCTCTTCGACCGCGACGGCAAGCCGAAGCCGGCGTTTGATGCAGTCGTTGGCACCACTAAATCACACTAACCGGGCACTAAGTTCGATCCGGGATCGCCCACGGCACACGCAGCAAGTGAAGGGCCCGCGCTTGCCCGGTCAAAGCCTTGGCGACGGCTGGTCCCTGGGGCCGGATTGGTGAGGAGTTCGAGCCATCAATCCGTTGGCCACAAAAAACACGAGGAGGCACAAAAAACCGGCGGCGATCGTGGGATTTCTTTTTTGTGCCTTTTCGCGTTTCTCGTGGCCATCCCCCTCGGCGCTCCGTCGCCTATGGGATCGGTCACTCTCCGTGTCCTCCGTTCCCTCCTGTGCCTGGTTCGATGCCTTTTTCGATCCAACCACGAATAGACACGAATGGGCTCCACCTCTTGCAGGTCATTCGTGTCAATCCGTGTTCATTCGTGGTTAACCGACTTGTTTCCGCGCATTCCCTGTATTCTGTGGTGGCTCCCCGAACCCCATGAAATCCTTCGCTGCCTTGTTCCTTGGTGTCATCTCCCTGGCCGTCGTCGCCCGCGCCGCCGACGCGGCGCCCGTCTACGAACTGCGCATCTACTACACGCACCCGGGCAAGATGCCCGACCTGCTCAAGCGCTTCCGCGAGCACACGTGCACAATCTTCGAGCGCCACGGCATGGTCAACGTTGGCTACTGGCTGCCGGTGGAGGCGAAGGACCAGGACAAACTCTACTACGTCCTGCGGCACGCCAGCCGCG
>CAYMSE010000093.1:0-3094 GCA_964392935.1 uncultured Oleiharenicola sp. | reverse complement strand
CGTACTCCGGCGCCCGGAGCAGTTCCTCCAGCAGGTGGCGGCCGAACAACCCGCTGGCGCCGGCTATGAGCGCGGTCTTCATGGCGGCCACGGTGCGCAGCTCCGCGCGCGCCGCAACGCCGCATTCGCCCGTCCCGAATCCGGGAATTCCGGTCAAAGGTTACAAAGTTTTTCGTCGCCGAATCGTTGCCTCGGGCGCGCCGGCGGGCCCATCTTTGCGTCATGAAGAAGCTCGAGCTCAGCGACGCCACCTACGCCGCCCTCGAAAGGCTGGCGCAGGCCAAGCAGGTGACCCCGACCGAACTGATCGAGGCGATGATCGGCAGCAAGCGCGCGATCCTTTCCGGCGACCACCTGCTGTTCTACCTCACGAGCGAGGAGTTCACGCGCATCGCGGATCCGATCGACCGCTACCTCGCGCTGCTCGCGTGGTGCGCGCGGAACTACGCGTGCGATTTCGCCGACTTCATCTCCCACCAAGACAGCGCCCGCCGCTACCTCCACTGGCACCGCGACGAGATCAACGAGGCGCGGGCCCGCAACCTCGCGCGCCAGATCGACGGCACGCAGTACTGGGCGGTCATGACGATCGACGAGGCCACGCGGCGGCGCTTCGTGTGCCGCATGCTGGAGTTCATCGGCTGCCACGACGAGACGGTAGCGCAGGCCCTGCAGGCCGTCGGCTTCGCCCCCGCCGGGTTCAAGCTCCTGAGCGCCTGAACGCGAACCGGCCGCGCGCCGGCACCGCGGAAAATTGGGTTGTCCGGCACGGCCGCTCCGCTTCCACTCCCGGCCGTGACCACGCCGGAGGCAAGCACCACGAAGCGCCGGGATTTCCGGAATTTCTTCCAATCCGTCGGCTTTGCGCTCGAGGGCTTCGTGGCCGCGTTCCGGCACGAGCCGTCGTTCCGCGAGGACCTGATCTTCGTCATCATCCTCACGCCCTTCGCCATCATCCTGCCGGTGAACGCGGTCTCGACCGCCGTCATGATCGCGTCGCTGCTCCTCATCGTGATCGCCGAGCTGCTCAACTCCGCCGTCGAGTGGACGGTGGACGACATCTCCCTCGAGAAGCGGCCGTTCGCCAAACGCGCCAAGGACATGGGCAGCGCGGCCGTGTTCATCGCCTACATCAACTGCGTCGCGGTGTGGGGCCTGATCCTCTACTCCAACTGGCACCGCATCGCGAAGCTCGAGTTCCTCCGCTGGCCGCCGCAGTTCCTGCCGTAGGCGGGCCCGCTGGCCCTTCGGGTCGAAAGGCGAAGGTCGAGGGCCCGGGCCCCGCCGGGGCCGCAAGGGCGTCGTCACGCCGGGGCTTTCGACCCCCGTCGCTCGACCTTCGACATCCGTTCACCGCAACCGGCCGAAGAAGAACGCCGCCAGGCCGATCATGGCGAGGTTGGGCAGCAGCGCGGCCCAGGCGGGCTCGAGGAAGCCGCGGCCGCCGAGCAGCGTCGCCGAATAGCTGATCACGTAGTAGAGCACGAACAACCCGATCGACTTCGAGACGCCGACCGCCGGACTCACGCGCACGCCCGAGGTCGCGAACGGGATCGCGATGGCGATGATGATGAGCGGCCCGAGCGTGTCGCACAGCACGCTGTAGTAGCGCAGCTCGTACCGCACGACCTTGGGGTTGTGCTCGGCGGAGAAGAAATCCGTGATGCGTCCGAGCTCGTTGAAGGAGAGGTCCGTCGGCTTGCGGTCGATGAGGAGCATGAGCGACGGGTCCTCGTTGAAATGCGGCACGGCCTTCTCGGCGAAGGCCAGCGTCCGCATGATCTCGCCCGCCTCCGGGTCGAACCAGATCTCGCGCCCGTCGTGGAACACCCACGAGCCGCGCGCCGCGTCGAACTCGCCCTCGCGCGCCATGATGCGCGTCTTCTCGCGGCGGCGGCCGTCGAGCTCGGACACCGTCACGCCAAACGCCTTCTGGCTGTAGCGGCTGAAGCGGTTGATGAACCACATCCGGTTCTGGCGCTGGTTGTCGAAGGCGACGCTCGAGACGAGGCCGAGCGTCTCGCTCATGCCGCCCGTCTTCCGCGCCTCGGCGCGGAACACGAAGCTGTCGAAGAGGCTGCGCGAGGTCTCCACCGACCACGGCACCACCTTGGCGTTGAGGAGCAGCGACACGCCGCAGAACACCGTGCCGGCGAGCCACAGCGCCCGGGTGGTGGCGAAGATGTTGAGCCCGGCGGCGCGCATCGCCGTCAGTTCGTTGTTCCGGTGCAGCTTGCCCAGCACGTAGAGCAGCGACAGCAGCATCGAGAGCGGCAGCACCACCGAGAAGTAGCTCGGCATGAACGCCGCATAGTAGAGCACGATGTCGCGCAGCCCGACCCCGAGCTCGATGAGGTCGCGGAAATTGTCGTAGAACGCGAGGAGCAGCAGCATGCCCATCGTCGCCGCCAGCAGCAGCGCGAGCATCTTGAGCCATTCCCGGAGCAGGTAGCGGTCAAACAGGTTCAACGTCCCAGTGAGACAACCCATCGCGCCCAAGGTGGCAAAGCAGAATCCGCCGGGCCGCCGCCCCACCCACGCCCCTGTCACGCATTACGTGACCTCCCTCCCGCCCGCACGCCGCTTTCCTCCCCACCCGCGATCGGTGTGCCAGCCGTACGGACGTCACGTAATACGTGACATTCCCCTCTCCGGCCCGCCGCGGGCCGTGGAACGGTGGTCAACCGGTTTCGGCGGCGATGTCACGCAATACGTGACATTCACCCGGGGTGGAGCGCGGCGGGCGCGACGGACGGTTCGCCGGGGGCGCGGGGCGCCGTGCGGGATGCGGACGCCCGGGCTTGCGCCGCGCGCGCCCGGCGGTTCAGTGGCGCCATGCGCTTCCTGCCGACCGCCTGCCTGCTCCTCACCGCCACCGCCGCCGCGCTCGCGCAGGAACCGATCCGCATCGGCGAGTACGGGGCGTTCACCGGCAAGGACGCGGACTTCGGGCTGGCCGCGCGCCGCGGCGTGATGCTCGCGTTCGACGAGGCCAACGCCGCCGGCGGCGTCCTCGGCCGCCCCGTCGAGCTGCTGGTCGAGGACAACCAGTCGAAGAGCGGCGAATCCGCCACCATCGCGAAGAAGTTCGTGG
>CAYMSE010000092.1:0-6607 GCA_964392935.1 uncultured Oleiharenicola sp. | reverse complement strand
TAAATTTTAAATGTGTTTTTTGCCCCGCACCGGTTTTTTGGCATTTGGTCTTTGTTACGTGGCGGGGGGGCTACGGCGCGGGGGCCTGCCGGTCGTAGAGCGACTTGTACAGCGCGTTGGACGCGTAGAGCGCGGCGTGGTCGCCCTGGGCGACGATGCGGCCCTGGTCGAACACGAGGATCATCGAGGCGTCGCGGATGGTGCTGAAGCGGTGCGCGATGATCAGGACCGTCTTGCCCATGACGAGCTTCCGGAGGGCGTCCTGCACCGCCGCCTCGCTGTCGGAATCGAGCGCGCTGGTTGCCTCGTCGAGGATGAGGATCGGGGCCTGCCGCAGGAATGCGCGCGCGATGGCGATGCGCTGCTTCTGTCCGCCCGAGAGCAGGGCGCCGCGCTCGCCGACCATCGTGTCGTAGCCGTTCGGCAGCTGCTTGATGAAGTCGTCCGCGTGGGCGAGCCGCGCCGCGGTCAGGATTTCCTCGCGCGCGGCGACCGTCTTGCCGAGCGCCAGGTGGTTGTAGATGGTGTCGTTGAAGAGGACCGGTTCCTGCGAGACGAGGGCGATGTTGCGGCGGAGGTCGGCGAGCTTCATGGCGCGCACGTCGACACCGTCGATCGTGACCCGGCCGGCGCCGACCTCGTAGAAGCGCGGGACGAGGTTGGCGAAGGTGCTCTTGCCGGCGCCGCTCGGGCCGACGAGGGCGCAGACGGTGTTCGCCGGGATCGTCACGCTGATGTCGCGCAGGGCCGGCGTCTCGCCGTAGGCGAAGGTCACGTCCGAGAACGCAATCGCACCGCGGAGGCGGCTCACTGGCGCGGGCTCGGCCGGGTCGGCGATGCTGAGCGGCTCGTGCAACACGTACTCGAGGCGCTCGACGGACGCGGCGCCGCGGTTGATCTCGGTGTTGAGGTAGCCGACCTTCTTGATCGGCTCGTAGCACAGGTACAGCGCGGTGATGATGGAGATGAAGGTGTCCCAGGACACCCCGCGGCGGTACGCGAAGTAGAGCGTGACGGCGATGCCGACGCCGGAGACGACCTCGATGGCGGGCGTGAGGGCCTTGGCGTACTTCACCGCCTTCATCTGCGCGGTGACGAGGGTCGAGGTGGACTGCTCGAAGCGCGCCGTCTCGCGGGCCTCGAGGCCGAAGGCCCGGACCTCGCGCGCGGCGGCGAGGTTCTCGACCAGGTGGGAGGACAGGTCGCCCAGCTGCTCCTGGACCCGCCGGGCCTTGTGCACGATCTTCTTGCCGACGTAGTGCACGGGCAGGACGGTGAGCGGGACGACGGCCACGCACACGAGCACCAGCGCGGCGCCGTCGGTGTGCAGCGCCTGCCAGAGAAGAAAGCCCAGCGCGCCCAGCAGCTGCACCGGCTGCTTCACGCCGTCGTCGGCCACGAGCGAGAGCGTGAACTGGAGCTGGGCGGTGTCGGCCGTGCCGCGGGAGATGAGGTCGCCGCTCGCCTTGCGCTGGAGGAAGGACAGGGGCAGGAGCTGGAGCTTGCGGAAGTAGTCGACGCGGAGCTGCTCGAGGATCCGCTGGCCCGCCAGCTGCACGTAGTAGCTGTTGAGGTAGCCGCTCACGGCCCGGAGGGCGAACACCAAGGGCACGGCGCCGACGATGAGCAGCACCGTCCCGGCGGGCAGGCTGCGCTCGAAGATCGGCGGGAACGCATACTTCACCAAGGTCGGGAAGCCGAAGCCCGAGGAGACGCCGAAGATCAGGCCGTAGCACATCGCCACCGCCAGCGTGCCGCGATTCGACTTCAGGTAGCTCAGGTAGGGGCGGAAACGGCGGAGCATGGGCGGGGATGGGTTAGTCCTTCGCGGACCGGACGTCGAGTGCATCCCGGAGGCCGTCGCCGAGGAAGTTGAGCGAGAAGAGCGTCAGGGAGAACAGTGCGCCCGGGAAGACGAGCAGCCACCAGTACTCCTCCATCTTTTCGGCGCCGTCCTTGATCAGCGTGCCCCACGAACTCATCGGCGGCTGCACGCCGAGGCCGAGGAAACTCAGGAACGCCTCGAGCAGCATGACGGCCGGGATCGTCAGCGTCGTGTAGACGATGATCGGGCCGAGGGCGTTGGGCAGGAGGTGCCGGAAGATGATGCGCCGGTGGCCGTAGCCCAGCGAGCGGGCGGCCTCGATGAACTCCATCTTCTTCAGCGCCATGATCTGGCCGCGCACGATGCGCGCCATGGTCAGCCACTCCACCGCGCCGATGGCGACGAACAACAGGATGATGTTCCGGCCGAAGAAGACCATCAGCAGGATGACGAAGATGGTGAACGGCAGCGCGTACATGATGTCCACCAGCCGCATCATCACCGCATCGACGCGGCCGCCGAGGTAGCCGGCGACCGCCCCATACGTCACGCCGATGGTGAGCGCGACGAGGGTGGCGCTGAGGCCGACCCCGAGCGAGATGCGGCCGCCGTAGAGCACGCGCACCAGCAGGTCGCGGCCGAGCTGGTCGGTGCCGAGCCAGTGCCGGGCGCCCGGCGGCGCAAAGCTCTCGTCGAGGCGCATCTCCGCGTAGCCGAAGGGACTGACGACCGGACCCAGCAGGCAGGCGAGGGCGAGCACCGCCAGGGTGACGCCGCCGACCACCGCCAGCCGGTTGTGCCGCAGGCGCAGCCACGCGTCGTGCCACAGCGACGAACCGCGCTCGACCGCGATGACGGGCATGACGGGCGGCGCGCTCATTCGAACTTGAGCCGCGGGTTGAGCCACACCTGCACGACGTCGACCACGAGGTTGCAGACCACGATCAGCGTCGCGTACAGGATCACCGTGCCGAGCACCAGGGTATAGTCCCGGTTGAAGGCGCTGTTCACGAACTCCCGGCCCAGGCCGGGAATCTGGAAGATGGTCTCGATGACAAACGAGCCCGTGAGGATGCCGGCGATGCCGGGTCCGAGGAACGCGACGACTGGCAACAGGCCGCCGCGGAGCGCGTGGCGGAAGACGATGCGCGTCTCCGAGGCGCCCTTGGCGCGTGCGGTGCGGATAAAATCCTGGTGCAGGACCTCGAGCATGCCGCCGCGCGTGAGGCGCATGATGTAGGCGGCGTACACGAAGCCGAGGGTGAGAGCCGGCAGCACCCGGTCGGCGGGCGTGTCCCAGCCCGACGCGTTGAACCGCCCGAGGTGGATGGCGAAGACGAGCACCAGCAGCGGGCCGAGGACAAAGGTCGGCACGCAGATGCCGAGCAGGCCGACGGTGCTGGCGAGATGGTCCAGCCACGAGTTGCGGCGCACGGCCGCGAGCACGCCCAACGACAGGCCGACGACCAGCGCAATGACCAGGGCGAGTCCGCCGAGTTCGAGGGACACCGGCAGCTTGGCGGCGATGATCTCGTTGACGGTGCGGTTCGGGTACTTGAACGACGGACCGAGGTCGCCGCGCACCACACTGCCGAGATACGTGACGTACTGGCGCCAGAGCGGCTGGTCCAGGCCGTAGTGGGCCTCCAGGTTGCGGAGGATTTCCGGCGGGATCGCCTTCTCGCCGGTGAACGGTCCGCCGGGCACGAACCGCACCATGAAGAACGTCGCCGTGATGATGACGAACAGGACCGGGATGGTCTGGAGCAGGCGGCGCGCGACGAAGCGGAACATCGGGGGCAAGAGTGGGGAAGAAACCTCAAACGCCAACCCAATCCCGGATTGCGGGCTGGTCGGGTGGAGGCGTTGCCGCGTTCCTCATTTGGAACCTGGCCCTTGGCATTGGGAACTTGCGCGCGCTCAGCGCGCGCGCAGCATCGCCTCGCGGCGGGCCTTGAACTCGTTGCCGGGCTTCCACTCCGGCCAGGTATCGCCGTTGGCGACGCGCCGGCCGACCTCGAAGAGGAATTCCGTGTCCTGCGCCGCGCCCGCGAAGGTCCAGTCGGGCTGCACCTCGTCGGTCACCTTGTGGTAGCGGTTCGCGATGTAGTCCTGCGCCTGCTTGTCGGCGAAGTCCGCGGGCAACCCGATGTATTTCTGGCCGTTCTTCGGATAGTAGGAGGGGACGCCGACCTTCGCGAATTCGAAGTGGTCGCTGCGGTAGTACGAGCCGCGTTCCGGGTGGGCCTCGGCGTGCATGTCGCGGCCCTGCTCGCGGGCGACGGCGATGCCGAGGTCGTCGAGCGTGGAGGCGCCGAAGCCGACGGTCGCCATGTCGCTGGTCGGGCCGAAGGGATTGGCGCCGTCCATGTTGATGTTCGCGAGCGTCTTGGTCAGCGGGTAGAGCGGGTTCGTCGCGTAGAAGCGCGAACCGAGGAGGCCCTTCTCCTCGGCGGTCACGGCGAGGAAGAGGATGCTGCGCTTCGGCCGCTGGTCGGGGGGCAGCGCGGCGAAGGCCTTGGCGAGTTCGAGCAGCACGGCCACGCCGGCGGCGTTGTCGGCCGCGCCGTTGAAGATCTTGTCCCCGGGCAGGCGGTCGTCGCGGCCGAGGTGGTCCCAGTGGGCGGTGTAGATCACGTATTCGTCGCGGAGCTTCGGGTCCGCGCCGGGCAGGAGCGCGACGACGTTCTTCGACGCGACGTTGCGCAGGGTGCTGTTGATGGCGAACGAGGCCTTGGCGCCGAGCGCCACCGGGTGGAAATCCTTCGTGGCGGCGGCGGCCTTGAGCGCGTCGTAGTCCTGGCCGGCGGCGGAGAAGACCTTGCGCGCGCCGTCGATGGTGAGCCAGCCCTCCATGCCGACGTGCCCGGCGTTGCCGTCGAGGGCGGCGATCTCGAAGTTCTCGCGGCTGCGGCTGCCGATGATGACCGCGAAGGGATAGGCGGCGGGGCCGGTCTCGTGCACGATGAGGCACGCGGCGGCGCCCTTCTCGGCGGCAATCTCGTACTTGTAGGTCCAGCGGCCATAATAGGTCATCGCCTTGCCCTTGAACATCGCGTCGTCGTACGAGCCGTCGGCCTTCTTCACCGGCGGATCGTTCACGAGCATGATCACGGTCTTCCCCTTCACATCGACACCCTTGTAGTCGTCCCAACCGTACTCGGGGGCGACGATGCCGTAGCCGACGAACACGACGTCGGTGTCCTTCGCGGTGACCTTGGGCGCCAGGCGGCTCGTGGGGCCGACGAACTCGTTGATGTTCTCGAGCGCGACCGTCTTGCCGTCGAAATTGAAGGTCAGCGACGGATCGGAGGTGATTCCGACGAGGGGGACGTTCTGGATGTAGGTGCCGTCGGGGTTGCCGGGCTGCAGGCCGAGCTGGCGGAACTGGTCGACGAGGTAGGCCACGGTCTTTTCCTCCCCGAGCGAACCGGGGGCGCGCCCCTCGAATTCATCCGAGGAGAGGATCTTCGTGTGGGCGAGGATGTCGGCGGACGACATCGGCGGCGTGGCGGCGGGCAAGGCGGTCGGGCCGGCGAGCAGGAGGCCGAGGCCGGCGGCTGCGGAACGGAGGGAGGACATGGGGAGAAGGGAAGGCTCACCGGGCCGCGGCGGCAAGCTGCGCTTCACGGACCGCCTTGAATTCCGTGCCGTCCTTCCAGGTGGGGATGGCTTCGGCGTTGGCGGTCTGGAGTCCCAGCGCGAGGAGGAAGCCGGCCATGCGGGCGGCTCCGCGGCAGGTCCAGTCGGCGCGGACCTCGTCGCTCGGCTTGTGGTAGTCGTTCACGAGGTATTCGCGGCGGCGTTGCCCGCCGGTGCCCGGCGGCTCCTCGAGGAACTCGACGCCGGAGCGGACGAAGAACGCGGGCACGCCGACCTTGGCGAACTCGAAGTGGTCGCTGCGGTAGTAATAGCCCTTCTCGGACTCCGCGTCGGGCCGCAGCACCAGGCCGGCGGTCCGGGCGATCTCGGCGGCGGTGTCGTCGAGCGTCGAGGCGTTGGTGCCGACGACCTCGAGGTCGCGCGTGGGGCCGTACGCGAGGTTGGCGTCGAGTGGCTCGAGGTTGAGGTTGGCGACGGTGCGCGCGACCGGGTGGAGGGGATTGCGCGCGTAGTACTGCGAGCCGAGGATGCCCTTTTCCTCGTAGGTGGGGGCGAAGAAGAGCAGCGAGCGGCGCGGACGCTCCGCGGGCGGGAGCGCGGCGGCCGACTCGGCGATCCCGAGCATCATCGCCACGGCGATGGCGTTGTCGGCGGCGCCGTTGAAGATCTGGTCGCCGGCCAGCGCCGCGTTGCGCCCGTAGGCGTCCCAATGGGCGGAATAGACCACGAACTGGTCGCGGAGCGCGGGATCGGCGCCGGGCAGGAGGGCGATGACGTTTCGCGAGGTCACCGGCCGCAGCGTGTTGGCCACGGTGAAGCTGGCGCGCGCGGCGAGGGCCACCGGGCGGAACTCCCGGTGCGCCGCCGCGGCCTTCAGCGCGGCGAAGTCCTGGCCGGCGGCGGCGAAGAGGGCGCGCGCCGTGTCGGCGGTGATCCAGCCCTCGACGGCCACGCGCTCGCGGCTCGCGGCCTCGGAGCCGACGTCGAAGGTCTCGCGCCCGGAGCCGGCGGCGATGACCGCGAACGGATAGCCGGCCGGACCGGTCTCGTGCACGATCAGCACGGCGGCGGCGCCACGCGCCGACGCGCTCTCGAACTTGTAGGTCCAGCGGCCGTAGTAGGTCATCGCCCGGCCCCGGAACACCGCGGGATCGAGTGAACCGTCCGCCCTGGTCACCG
>CAYMSE010000091.1:0-13216 GCA_964392935.1 uncultured Oleiharenicola sp. | reverse complement strand
CCGTCGACGCAGAGCACCGGCTCGAGCAGCCGGCGCTGCGGGGTCTTGAGGCCGTTGACCACGCCGCGCAGCCGCAGGCGGGCGCCGAGCAGGCGGGCGGCCACGTCGGGCTCGATGGCGACGACCTCCACCCGCAGCAGGGTCCCGTCGTACAGCATCCGCAGCGTGTAGGAACCGGCCGGCCGCGGCTGGACCGTCTCAACGATGCCGGTGACCTCGACCCATTGGCAATCGCCGCGGCCGGTCGCCAGCTCGGCGTAGTGCATGACCTGCGGTTCGGGCAGCGCGCGGTGCCCGAGCCGCTCGATGCGCGAGCTCCGGATGATGGGAAAAAGATGGCCCCGGTGGGTCACGCCGGTGACCTCGACGTAGTCGCCGAGCGTGACGTCGGGGTTGCGCGCCTCCTGCCAGACGAAGACGGCGTCGGGGCCGTCCTGCACGAACATCTCGAATTGCGTGACCCGCGTGACGACGCCGCGCACGGTGACGGGCCGCGCCTCACCGGCCTTCTCCGGCGCGAGCGCCCGGATCTCCTTGATGTCGGTCAGCGTCGGGGCCGCCGCGGCCGCGAGGGCCGAGCCGAGCGCGAGCGCGCCGAGGAGGCGACGGCCGGCGGACAACAGCGGAGGAACGGTGGCGGGCATGGCGGGAAATGGCAGGGCGCGCGGCGGGCGGAAGGGCGGCAGGACCCGGGCGCGAGGCCCGGGGGGGAGTGGATTTCAAACGAAATGCCGGCTCAAGGCCCTTCTGCGACTGGCTTCCGCCCGCGGCGGGGCGACCCGCGGGAAAAGCCCAAAGCGGGCGCCGGAGCCCTTACTCCGGCGCCGCGCGATCTTGGCCCGCCCCCCGTCGGCCCGCACAACCCAATGATACGGACCCGGAGGGCGGAAGGGGTGCGACTCAGAACGAGATCGTGTTGGTCAGCTGCCAGGTCATGCCTTCCTCGATGCGGTAGGCGCCACCGGTGCCGTCGGGCTGCACGCTGAGTTTCACGAGGTGCGTGCTCTTGCCGACGCTGCGCAGGTTGAGCTGCACGCGCCAGTTGAAGCGCCCGTTGATCTTCCGCTCGTAGCCGGCCCAGCAGTCGATGTTGTCCTCGGTGCTGCTCCAGTACGGCTTGTCGACGTCGAGGTTGTCCTTCGTCGAGTTGAGCGCGTAGCCGAGGATGCGCTTGTCCTGCCAGCGGTAGGCGAGGCCGACGTTGACGCCGCGCAGGGTCGGGCCCTGGAAGTTGTAGTTGGCGACGACGTTGGCGCGCCAGGGCGCCATCTCGGGCACGAGCTTGCCGTTGGTCTTGAGCTGGAACTGGTAGGCGGACCAGATGTTGCTCACGTAGTACTGGCGGACGGTGTTGTCGCCGCCCCACCAGAGGCGGAGGTCGCCGGCGGGGGACTGGTACTTCAGGTACTGCGCCTCGATGAAGTCCACGAGGCTCTGGCCGAGGGCGGTCTGCGAGGCGTGGGTCTTGGAGGCGTTGATCGAGACGTTGAGGCCCTTGATCGGGGTGCCGACGATCTCGTATTCCATGCCCTTCGACTCGTTGTCGACCGTGCCGGTGGGCCACACGCCGTTGACGCGGCCGCCGCCCTGCGGCTGGAGGCCGCCGACGCCGGAGAACGGCGTCCAGCCCACGATGGCGTTGCGCCAGTCGCCGGCCTTGGCCTTGGTGACGTCGACCTTGAAGCCGTAGGCGTCGAACCACGACTGCGGCATCAGCTGCGACAGCCAGCTGTTGATCGCCTTGGTCTGCGCGGCGGTCGACGGGCTGTTCTTGAAGTCGGCACCGTTGGGATCGTTGTACTTGCCGTCCCAGCCGCCGTCGACGAGGGCCCAGTTCCAGTACCACTCCCAGCCGGAGGCGCCGCCGTCGCGGCCCGCGAGGTCGAGCAGCGCGGAGGCGGTGCCCCAGGCCTCGAGGTTGCGCAGGTAGTAGGTGTTGGCGCCGAGGGTCGAGGCCTCGGTCGTCACGCTGGTGATGTTGGCGTCGGAGACCGTGGTCTTGTAGTGCGTGATCTTGAACTGCAGGCGGTCGTCGAGCGTGCTGATGACGACGCCCATGTCCTTGGTGCGGCCCTTGGCGTTGGGCAGCGGGTTGCCGCCGAAGTCGTAGCGGTTCTCGACGCGCGTGTTGCGACCGTCGCTGAAGGTCAGCCCGATGTCGGTGTTGAACGGCAGCTTCGCGCGGATCCGCTTCGGCGTGTGGATGACGACGCCGGCGCTGATCGAGGTGCCGACGCTGGAGTTGTCCAGGTCGCCCAGCGTGAGGTTGGTGTGCGCGGCGGTCCAGAGGTCGGACTGGCTCGCGGCGGAGTACAGGTCCTGCCGGTCGCGGCGCCAGCCCCAGGTGCCGACGATCAGGTCGTCGACGAGGTAGGCCTGCAGCGTGATGCCGTTGGAGGTGGTCCGCTTGCGGACCTTCGAGACGTCGGTGTAGAGGCGGTTGATGTCGCCCTCGTCCGCGTTGAGCACGGAGAACGAGCCGGTGGTCCAACCCTTGTAGTTGGCGGGGTTCTCCGACTGCGTGGTGGCCTCGCCGACCGGATCGTTGGTCAGGCCGCGCGCGACGTTGAGCCAGGCGGCGGCGGGATCGACGTAGCCGGGGGCGGAGGGATTGGTCGGCTTCGCCCAGTGCGAATCGAAGTAGGCGATGGAGTAGCTGCCGGCCGGCTGCTGCACGGCGGAGATGGGCTGGAGGTTCAGGCCGGAGGCGCTGGCGGTGCCGGACAGGTTGCCGGACAGGTAGGTCATCCAGTCGATGGTGACGTCGCCGTTGGAGAGGCCGCCGGAGTTGGAGCCGCCCTCGCGGGTGCCGGAGCCGTTGGTGTCGGACCAGCTCTGGTCGAGCGCGTAGCGGATCCAGTTGCGGCTCTCGACGGTGTAGGTCTCGCGCGAGTAGAGGCCGGTGGCGTTGACGCGGCCGAGGAGGCGGGTCAGCCAGCCTTCCTTGAGGAAGTCGGTGGCGCGCAGTTCGCCGAAGACCGTGCCGCGGATGTTCTCGCGGGTGGTGAAGTTGGCGCTGTTGCCGCCGCTCTTCGAGTTGGCGCCGATGAAGGCGCGCCCGGCGTTGGGGTTGGCCATGGCGCCGCCCAGCTGGTACGGCATGTCCATCAGGTTCTGGCGGATGTCGACGCCGATGAAGGGGCTGTTGAGGTTGCGCGTCTGGCCGTCGTTGTAGTCCTGGTAGTCGTATACCACCTCGAAACCGAGGCGGTTGTTCAGGAAGGTCTGCGAGGCGCTGATGTTATACGCGTTCCACTTCTGCCATTCGCGCTTGTTCGGGCCGTCGATGAGGTGGTTGTAGAAATCGAAGACCGTGGGATCGATGAGCGACTTGTTCTTCCAGAAGCCCTTGTCGGCGGCCGGATAGAGGACGTTGCCGGACGAATCCTTCAGGCCGGCGTTGAACACGTTGAGGGCGAAGTCGGAGTAGCTGCCGATGCCGATGTTCGAGCCGTAGGGGAAACCGTCGATCTGGTGGTCGTAGGTGCCGTCGGATTTGAGGCCCCAGTAGAGGCTCGGGCCGGAGGCGCGGAAGGAGCTGATGTCGGAAGCGCCGGGTCCGTTGTACACGGCGGTCGGGCCGGTCTGCGACATGCCGGGCCCAATGTATTGCACGACCCAGTAGTTCTTGCGCGCGCCCGGGGGCAGCGCGTTGGAGCTCTGGTAGCCGATGATGCCGGCCTGCCAGGTGTAGTAGGGGTCGTAGAGGGTCCGGTTGATGCCGCCGGTGTCGAACCACGGCGTGATGCGGTCCTCCGGCGGGAGCACGCGCGGGCGGTTGGCCTTCACCTCGCCGTGCTCGAAATTGACGCGGAGGCTGGTCTGGGCCGACGAATTCTCGCCGAACAGCTTCGGGTCCCAGCGGCCCGCGACGAAGACGCGCTTGTCGTGGTTGAACGCGGGGTCCTGCCGGTACTTGGTGTTGTCGTCGAGCGCGGCGACGCGCACGGCGAGCGTGTTCGGGATGAGGACCTGGTTGTAATCGAGCGAGAAGCGCACGGAGCCGAAGCTGCCGAGGCGGTTCTCGATGTTGCCGCCGGTGCGGTACGACGCGGTGTTGATCGAGCTGTTGATGATGCCTGCCGGGCTGCCGATGCCGAACAGGATGGAGTTCGGCCCGCGCTGCAGGTCGACGCGGCCCACGATGTAGCCGTCCCAGGGAATGTCGGTCGCGAAGAAGTCGCGGGTGTTGTCGGCCGAGTCGAGGCCGCGGACGCGCGTGTTGTTGTTCGGCTTCAGGAACGTGCCCTCTTCCGAGATGCCGTTGATGAAGGTGTTGCCCACGCCGCCGTAGTTACCGTAGATGCCGCCGACCTCGGTGTTGGCCGTGTAGACGAGCAGGTCCTGGTTGTTCTTGGCGCCGGTGTTCTTGAGGAACTCGGAAGTGATGACGGAGATCGACGAGGCGACGTCGCGGAGCTCGGTGCGCACGCGCGCGCCGGCCAGGGTCGAGGTTGCCTTGTACGTGCCGGCGTCCTCGTCGGCGGTGACCACGAAGGGGGAGAGCACGAGGGTTTCTTCCTGCACGCCCGGTTTCGGGGCGGTATCCTGGCTGGCCGGGACCGTCTGGGCGGACACGGCGCCGGCGATCGCGGCGAACAGGGAAACAGCCGCGAGGCTGGCACAATGAGTTCTAGGGGTTCTCATGGGGCGGGGTGTTGGTGTTGTCACCGGTCAAGGGCGACCGGCGGGGTGTTGCTCGACGCATTTCCGGGGGAACGGAAACACGCTCGCCGCGTCCGGCATGGTTCCGGGGCGACGACGCGCAGAGCCAACAATGCCCCCCTCCGCTCACAAGCAGGCAAAGGACATAAAACCCACTGGACTTTGGTCCAGTAGCCGGCGGCCGCCGGATTTCCTCAAGGCGCGCGCAGGGTCACCGCATACAACGAGGTCCGCGCGGCGATGAAGAGCGTGCGTCCGTCCGCGCCCCCGAGCGCGAGGGCCGCCGGTCTCTCCGGCACGGCGATGGTTCCGAGCAGGCGGCCGGCGCGATCGTAAACGAACACGTGGCCCGCGCACACGTAGACGTTGCCCGCGGCGTCGACGACGGTGCCCGCCTCGCCTTCCTCCGCGAATTTGTGCGGCGCGCTGAGCGTGCCGTCCGCGCCGTCCGAGAAGCTCCACGTGGTCTGGCCGAATTCGTCGGCGACGAAGACGGTCGACCCGGCCGCCGCTGGCACCAGCGCATAGGTGCGCGCGAGGTCGATCGTGCCCCATCCGCGCCGGCCGGGCCGCGCGGGAAAATTCTCCGGCGCCGGGATGAAGATCGAGCCGTCGGGTGACACGTAGTGCCACGGCTCGCGCCGCGTGTTGGCCTCAAGCCAGTCGTGTCCGTCGCGCCAGCGGCTCGCCGGCACCCAGGCGACCGCGCCGGGGCGCGGCGCCGCCGGCACCGGCTCGACGACCTGGATGGTTTCCTCCGGCGCACCCGGACGCCATGCGTAGACGTTGCCGTGGCGCGCGACCACCAGCAGGCCGCCGGAACGGTCGAGCGCCAGCGCCACCGGCTGCGGAATCGCGTCGGTGGCCACCGTGAGGCCGCCGGCCGCCGACCAGCGGTGGATGCGGTTGGCCAGCGCGTCCACGAAATACACCTCGCCCGCCGGCCCGGCGACCAGGCCGTCGATGCTGCGGAAGCCGGTGGCGACGCGCACCGGCGCGCCCGCGACCACCGCTGGCAGCACCGTGGCCGCCGCCGCGCCCGGGTCGGCCGGCACCTGCAGCCGCGCAATCTCGCGCGCGCGGACTTCAATGCTCCGCGTGGCGTCGACGAGGGTGTTGTCGAAGCTGAGCTTGCCGGGGCTGTAGACGTGCAGGCCGCGGAAATCGAGGCGCCGGGAGTTCGTGACGCGGATGCCGGTCACGAACGGCTCCGGCAGATCGACGCGATAGAGGAAGGAGTTCGCGAAGAGCAGGTCGGTGCAATTCTCGATCTCCAGGGGCAGCGCCGCCGGGCTCTCGCCGCGCTCCGCCTCGGTCTGCAGCGCGTAGAAGCGCCAGTTCGCGACGCGACGCAGCTTCACCTCGTTGCGCACATGGTGCTCGCTCGACAGGGCGTACACGCGACCCGGGGTGGTCGTTTCGGAAACATACATTCCGGCGGCGGCAAACGGGCTCGGCGTCCAGAGGTTGCGGAACGTTCCCCCGCCACCGTTCGTGACCCACAGGCTCCAGAACTGCGCGTCCCATTTGCGCTGGGGATCGGGATCGGCGGTGCGCTGGTCGTTGTAGATCGACAGGTAGCGCCCATCGGCGCCGTACGTGCCGTGGCCGCCGAGGAAACGCACGTCGTCGACCAGCGAGTTCGGGCCCGACATCCACTTCAGGGCCACGGCGCGGTTGTTGACGCCGCCGGTGTCGAGGCCGAGGCCGCTGACGATCGCAGCCCCGCCGGCCGGCGCCTCGATCATCGGCTGGGGCGCGCCCCGGCCGGGAAAGGGCGGCGGAATGCGCCACGCCCGCGGAATGCCCGGGAGCTCCGGCACGTTTGGGCGTTCGGTCGGCCCGTGTGCGCCCTGAAAGGCCGGGGTGAAATCCTGCAGCAGGATCTGCGTGGTGATCGGATTGAGCCCGATCAGCACGGAGTCCGGCTGCAGCGTGATCGTGTCGGTGATCCGGTAGCGCCCGCTGGGAAAATAGAGCACGCGATGCTCCGCGACCGCCCGACGCAGCGCGAGCGTGTCATCGGTGGCGCCGTCCCCGCGCAGGCCGAGGGTGCGCACGTTCGTCCATTCGTGCATCGGCGGCAGCGGGGCCACGTCTGAGGCAACGCGCACGTTGCTAAGAAACGTCGCGAGCGGCACGAGGTGCGCGGTGGTGTGCAGCTCCGGTGCGGCGCCGGCGTCCGCGTACTGCAGGCCGTGCGTGAAGTCCTCGACGCGATAGGCCGGGGCCGGCGCCGTGACCTCCCGACGCGATTCCCGCAGGCGGGCCCAGACCGGCGCGTCGAGACAGGTCACACGTTGCGCGTTTACCTGCGTGCG
This sequence comes from uncultured Oleiharenicola sp., assembly GCA_964392935.1. Lineage (GTDB taxonomy): Bacteria > Verrucomicrobiota > Verrucomicrobiia > Opitutales > Opitutaceae > Lacunisphaera. Next base: position 6,230 of record CAYMSE010000091.1, on the reverse strand, counting down.
CGCGTTGGTGTCGTCGCCAAATTCCAGCACCGGCCCCGTGATCCGCTCGAAGTGGGAATCCGCCACGTACAGCTCCTCGCTGCGGCCGGGCCGGACCGACACGACGGTGGGCGTGTCGGTGGCCGTGATGCGCACCAGGGTCAGCCCGCCCTCCTCCGATTCGATCGCGGCGCGCCGCTGGCCCGTGAATTCCGTGTCGAGCAGGACGAAGGGCCAGCTCGGCGACGGCTTGTGCATGGTGAGGCCGAAATCGCCGCCGAAGAAGCGCAGGTCGGAAAACTCGTTGCCCACCTCCTCGACGCCGGCGCGCCCCTGTCCGATGCGGAAATCCATGTGCGCGAGGAAGCAGTGCTGGGCGAAGTGCGCGCGCACGCCCACGGCGGCCGGGTTGCCGTCCCGGATCTCGAGGTCGATGTTCATCATCGCCGAGTAGAAGGTGCCGGGGTTCGCATCGCGCACCGGTTCGCCGGCCGCGGGGCGCTCGCTGACGAAATGCACGAGATATTTGCCGGGACCCTCCTGGTAACCCGGCGTGTGCTCGCCGAGGACGAAGACCGGGCGCGTGGCGCCGCAGCCGATGAGGCGGATCCCGCTCCAGACCTGCAGCTCGCGCGTCAGGCGGTAGCGGCCGGACGGGACGAACACGATCCCGCGGCGGGCGGTTGCCTGCACGCGATCGATCGCCGCCTGCAGCGCGGCCGTGTCATCGGCCACGCCGTCGCCCCGTGCGGCGAATTCCGGCGCGCCGGCGTCAACCGCCTGCGGATCATCCGGCCGCGCGGTGAAGATCGAGGGACCGGCCGGCGCCGGCGCGGCCGCAACAAGCGCGCCGGCCAACAGGCACGGTGCGCGGAGCCGGGTGAGGCGACGGAGCAAGCGCCGCATGGCGGGGGCGGATCACTCGTGCGGGTAGACCCGCACCCAGTCGATCCGGTATTCCTGCGGGAACGTCGTCGTCGCGTCGGGATAGCCCGGCCAGAGCCCGCCGACGGCGAGGTTGAGCAGCAGGTAGAAGGGCGTGCGGCCGTCGAACACCCAGGCGGTGCCGGCCGGGAGCGCGGCCGGCGTCATCGAGTGGTAGACCTTGCCGTCGAGCAGCCAGTCGATGCGGTCCTTCCGCCAGTCGACGGCGAAGATGTGGTAGCGGTCGCCGAAGGTCGCCCCGGCGGGGAGCTGGGTGGATTTCGTCAGGCCGTGTTTCCCGAAGTAGCCGGGTCCGTGCAGCGTGCCGTGCAGCGTGCCCGGAAGGTGTCCGACCATCTCGACGATGTCGATTTCGCCGCAGGCGGGCCAGCCGACCTCGTCGACGTTGCCGCCCATCATCCAGAAGGCGGGCCAGATCCCCTGCCCCTGCGGCAGCTTGAGCCGCGCCTCGATGCGCGCGGGGCCGGTGGCGAACAGGCCCTTCGTCTTCAGGCGCGCGGAGGTGTAGTGTCCGTCCGGGGTGCGCAGGGCCCTGAGCACGAGGACCCGGCCGTCGCTGGCCGCGGGATCCTCGGCGATGAACGCGTTGGCGGGCGCGGCGGTGTAGTTTTGCAGCTCCTGGTTGCCCCAGCCCGTGTCGCCGAGGTCGTGCACCCACTTCTTCGGGTCGGGTCCGCTGCCGGGCGGCTGGTTGAACTCATCCTGCCAGACGGGGGTGGAGGCGGAGGAAATCATGGGGAGGAGGAGAAGGGCGAGGAGCGGGGGTTGCATGGGCGGGCCGGGTGCCTCAGGCGGCCGCCGGGTTCTTGCGCGCGGCGAGCTCGTGCTCGATCTGTTTCACCAGCGGCTCGTCCAGCCGGTAGAAGATCGTGGCGAGACCCGCCGCGACCGCGAGGGCGCCGGGCAGCAGGCTGAAGACGAGGGTCACGCCGTGGAGCGCGGCCGGCGTCTGCTGGGCGGCGTTCTCGACAAAGCCGTAGAAGCCCAGGATCCAGGCGATCATCGCCCCGCCGATGGCGAGGCCGATCTTCTGGATGAGCACGGTGGCGGAGATGAGCAGGCCGGTGGCCCGCCGGCCGAACTTCCACTCGCCGTAGTCGGCCGTGTCGGCGTACATCGACCAGACGATGGCGGGGGTCGGGCCGGCGGCGAACGACGCGGCGATGTTGAGCGCGTACAGGAGCGGCAGGTTGTGCGGGTTGACGAAGTAGCAGGCCGCGATGGCGCCGCCGTTGATCAGCGTGAGCCAGATCATGAGGGAGCGCCGCGACCAGCGGGCGGTGAACAGCTTGGTCGCCAGCGCGCCGGCGATGAAGCAGGCGAAGCCGACGAAGTTGAACCAGCCCGCGGTGTGCTCGTCCCCGTGCGCGTACTTGAAATAGAAGATGCCCGCGGCATTGCGCAGGCCGGTGTTGGTGAGGTTGAGGAAGGCGACGACGAAGAGCACCAGCCACGGCGTGTTGCGCAACAGGTCGCCCAGGTCCTCGCCGAGGCGGCCCTGCTGCTGCGGCGGGGTCACCACGCGCTCGCGGGTGCTGAAGAAGGTGAACAGGAACAGGCCGACCGACACGGCCGCGAAGATGCCCATCAGGTTGCGGAAACCGACCGCGGGCGCCGCGCCGGCGGGGGTGAGCAGGTCCTTCGCGATCGGCACGAGCCAGCCGATCAGCAGGGCCCCGAGAAACGCGCAGGAGAAGCGGTACGAGTTCAGGGAGGTGCGGTCTTCCGAGGACGGCGACATCACCCCCATCAGCGCGCCATACGGCGTGTTGATGGCCGCGTAGGCGATGAGCACGAGCGTGTAGGTGGCGTACGCGTACAGGAGCTTGCCGGCCGGCGCGAGGTCGGGATTGGCGAACATCGCGAAGCCGAGCAGGCCGTAGGGAATGGAGCCCCACAGCAGGTAGGGACGGAACTTGCCCCAGCGGGTGTTGGTGCGGTCGGCGACCGCCCCGATCACCGGGTTGAGGCAGGCCACCGCAATCGGCACCACCGCGAGCAGCGTGCCCGCGTGACCCTTCCCCAGCTGCAACACATCGATGTAATAGTACGCGAGGAAGAGGTTGAAGAACTGGAAGTAGAAATTCGACGCGGTGTCGCCGAGCCCGTAGGCCAGTTTCTCACGGAACGAAAGGCGGGCGGAGGGGGAGGAGCTCACGAAGGATGGAGGTTGGGGAAGCCGCGGCGCGAACGCGCGCGGCGGACGGAGGATGGCCGTCGCCGCCGCGGGGCGAAAGGGCAAAGCGGGGGGACCCGGGCGCGCACCAGACCCAAACCCGGTGCGCGCCGAGGGTCCCTCAAGTGACCAGCTTTACCCAAATCGCATGGACCGTGACGCGGGCTCAGAACCCGATCTGGTAGGTCAGGCGCGCCGAGAGGCCCGGCGCGTAGATGAGGCCGTAGAGGTCGCGGTCGTTCAGCACATCGTCGATGTTGAGCTGGACGAACTTCGCGTAGCGGCCGTGTTTCCATTCCTTGCGGACGAAGCAGTTCACCGTGTACTGGTCGGGCGTGTAGAGCACGATGACCTTGCCGTTCACGTCAGTCTGGACCTGGCCGGAACCGTGCGTGACGCCGGAGAAGTACGCGCGCTTGGACTGCCAGTCGAAGCCGCCGCCGACGATCCAGCCCTTCAGGCTGCCCTCGAACTTGTAGTTCGTGAACACCGTGAAGCGATTGCGCGGCGTGTCGTCACCCGGGAAGGTGCCGGTGTTCGTCCGCGTCGACGTGTCGGTCGGGTCGGTGTAGGCCGCGGCCAGCGTCTGGCCCTTGAGGCCGAAGCCGCCGTTCGGGAAATACCAGGTGGCCCACCGGTCCTGCGGGTACGGGTACTTGATCCACTTGCCCTTGTCGATGAGCTGGACCTTGGTGTCGACCGAGCCGCTGAGGACGATCTGCAGCTGCTTGGTCGGCGTGAAGAGGATCGTGCCGTCCCAGCCCTCGGATTCCGAGATCGAGGGGATCGCGGCCTGCTGCGGTCCGTTCTGGAACGCCGCGTCGTCGAGCGTCGCGTTGTTGATGCCCGGGTCGTTGACGTCGTTGCCCTTGTAGGGCCAGCCGGCCCAGCCGGGCGCGGCGGCCTCGAAGAAGGCGTCGAGCCAGGCGGCGCCCTCGGGCTTGCTCGCGTTGAGGTAGATCGAGGACGAGTCGAACTGCTTGCCGTTGATCGGCGAGGTCAGCGTGACGGCGCCGGCGTTGCAGGCCGCGATCCACGCCGCCTGCTCCTTCGCGTTCGGCGTGTAGGTCTGGCCGTTGGCGACGAACTGGCCCGGGAACGGGTTGTAGAAGCCGGTGCCGTTGGCGTCGCCGAGGTTGTAGATGATCGGCTTGGTCGGGTCGAAGCGCACCTTGCCCAGCGGGGCCGGGGTGGAGAAGCCGCTGGCCGTCCACGCGTTCTTCGTGATCTTGTAGCGGCTGATGGTGCCGGAGATCTTGCCGTCGAGGAAGTCGAACTTCACGCCCCACTCCTTGCTCTGCGCGGTGTCGGCGCCGACCGGGGCGCCGGTGAGCGCCTCGTGCAGGCCGCCGAAGTTGGGCTGGAAGCCGTCGGCCTTGAGCCAGTAGGCGGAGAGCGACTTCGTGAGCTTGACCATCACGCCGTACTGCTTGGACGTGACGCGCGATTGCTGGGCCACGCTCGTGGTCGTCGTCGCCTGGTTCGCCGGGGTGTTGTTCGGCGCGGTGATGTTGGTGTTGGTGGACCAGTTGTCGGCGACGTCCTTGCGGACGCCGGTCATGACGATGATGCGGTCCTCGACGCCCCAGAGCTTACCGAACTTGAGGAAGTTGTTGAGGTACTTGGCGCGATCCCAGCCCTTGTTGATGTTGTCCCGGTTGTTCTGGTACATCCCGGGGGCGGGGCTGCCGTCGCCCTGCGTGGCAAAGCGGATCGGCGTGAGGTCGAGCGGGCCCTTGAAGCTGTAGAGGCCGGGCACCGTCTGCCAGTTGGTCGAGCCGACCTGGTTGTAGATCTCCGAGTAGCCGACGAGGAGCTGGTCATCGAGACGATACCATTTGTCCTCGAAGAGCTTCTTCTGCGCGGTGAGCTCGGCGCGCTCCTGCTGGCGGGTGGTCTCGCCGTTGTTGCGGTTCCAGGCGAAGCGCACGACCTCGTGGTCGAAGGTGCCGTACTGCAGGTTGCCGTTGGAGGGCGTGCTGCCGCCGATGCCGTTGTCGATCGAGGTCAGGGTGATCGTCTGCGAGAGGTCGTAGCCGGGGTTGCCGATCGAGACCTGCTGGATGCCGCCGTTGGCGTCGCGCGTCTGCGTGTTGAACGTCGAGCGGTTGTAGCCGGCGAGGAAGTCGAGGCGCGGGATCCAGGTGGACTCATCGAGGAGCTGCTGGGTGAGCGTGAGCTCGATGTTGTCCTGCTGCTGGCGGTTGTAGGTCTCGGGGCCGCCGAGGTTGAAGGTGCGCTTGTCGGCGCCGGGCGGCCAGTAGAAGCCGGTGGCCTCGAGCTGGTCGTTGTTGATCGGGGTCGCGCCCGTGCCCTGCGCGGCGCGCAGCGCGCGGAAGCCGAAGCCGTTCTGCTCCGAGTCGGTGTACTCGTACTGGGCGAAGATCTCGGTCTTGTGCGTCGGCCGCCAGAGCAGCGACGGCGAGATGTACCAGTGCTTGAGGCTCTGCCAGTCGACCTTGGTGTCGGAGTCCTCCCAGGCGCCGACGACGCGGTAGGACAGCGTCGGGGAAATCGGGCCGGTCGAGTCGATCGTGGCCCGCTTGAACTGCTCCGTGCCGTAGGCGACGCTCGCGACGGAGTGCTCGGTGGCCTGCGGCTTCTTGGTGAGGTAGTTGACCACGCCGCCGAAGTTGCCCGTGCCGTAGAGGAGCGCATTCGGGCCCTCGACGACCTCGACGCGGTCGATGTTGATCACGTCGCTGGGGCTGCCGCGGTAGAAACCGTCGCGGAGCACGTTGTTGGTGATGAAACCGCGGATCTTCATCTGCACGCCGTTGATGTTCGACGTGACGCCCTCGGGATTGTTGACGCCGCCGGGGCCGTACGGGCTGCCGAACGTGCCGGCTTTGTTCTCGAGGTCGTTCTGCGACTGGATCGAGATGCCGGAGACGTACGAGAGCGCGTTGCGCAGGTTCGTCGCGCCGATGTCGTTGATGAAATCGTTCGTGATGACCTGGATTCCGATCGGCAGGTCCTTGATCGGGGTGTTCACGCGCGAACCGGAGATCGAATTCGTCGCGCCGTAGCCGTTGTCCTTGTCGGTCGTGACCGTGAACGGCGAGAGCACGATCGTCTCGCTGTCCGTCTTCGCCGGCGGGGGAGTTTCGGGCGCACGCTCCTGGGCGCG